>DATNNI010000275.1:0-8983 GCA_035601915.1 Xanthobacteraceae bacterium | reverse complement strand
GAGGGCGTCGCGCGCTCGCTCGATCCCCAGCTCGATATTTGGTCCACCGCGGAGCCGGTGGTGCGGGAGTGGATGACCCGGCATCTCGGCCCCGCGGGGAAGCTCGAAGGCGCGGCGTTTGGGGCCGCGGAAGTCGGACGATTTGTCGGCAACGCGCCGGGCCTGTTGACGCGCGGCGCGCGCGTGCTCAACCAGTTGGACGAAATCACCCGCGACGGGCTGGTACTGTCGCCGCATACCGTCGCCGAGATCGGCAAAAGCGAAGCGCGCCGCACGCGATGGAGCACCGTTGCACTATGGGTGATCGCCGCTTTTCTGTTGTGGATCATCGTTCTCCTGATGCGGTGATTGCACTGATTGCAGTGCAATCATTTCCCTGCTAAAATCCGGAATGAACGCGAGGAACCGGGATGGCGAGCCTCACCGTCCGGCAACTTGATGACCGGCTCAAGCGGCTGCTGCGGTTGCGCGCGGCGCGGCACGGCCGCTCCATGGAAGATGAGGTTCGCACCATCCTGGCGCAGGCGGCGCAGGATACGGGCGGGGACGCGCTCGAGGCGTTCGAGCCGCCGGCGCGCGCCGCGCGGCAAATTAAGCCAGCGCAAGCGGCTGAAGCGAAGCGCGTCCTTCTGATTATCGGCGGCGGTATTGCGGCTTACAAATCGCTCGATCTCATTCGCCGCCTGAGCGAGCGGGGAACAGGCGTGCGGTGTATCCTCACGGCGGCCGCGCAGCATTTCGTGACGCCGCTTGCGGTCGGTGCACTTGCCGGCGAGCGTGCTTATACCGAATTGTTCGATCCGCAGAGCGAGTTCGACGTTGGGCATATTCGCTTGGCGCGCGATGCCGACCTGATTGTCGTGGCGCCTGCGACGGCCGACTTGATCGCCAAAATGGCGACCGGACGCGCTGACGATCTCGCCGGCGCCGTCCTGCTTGCCACCGACAAGCCCGTGCTGCTCGCGCCGGCGATGAACCCGCGCATGTGGGCGGCGAAGGCGACGCAGCGCAATCTCGCGCAACTTCGCGCCGACGGCATTCATGTCGTCGGACCGAATATCGGGGAAATGGCCGAACGTGGCGAAACTGGATTGGGCCGCATGGCCGAGCCGCTGGAAATCGCCACCACGGCTGCGGCCATCATGCACAATAGCGGCACGCTTGCCGGGCAGCGCATGCTGGTCACTTCCGGCCCGACCAGCGAGCCGATCGACCCGGTGCGCTTCATCGTCAACCGGTCTTCCGGAAAACAAGGTCATGCCATCGCCGCCGCGGCGGCGGCAGCCGGCGCCGAGGTCGTCCTAGTGAGCGGGCCCGTCAACGTGCCCGATCCGCCGGGCGTTGCCGTCGTGCGCGTCGAAAGTGCGAGGCAGATGCTGGCCGCGGTCGACAACGCGCTGCCCGTCGACGTCGCCGTTTTCGCCGCCGCTGTCGCCGACTGGCGCCCGCGCCGCGAGAGTCACAACAAAATCAAAAAGCAGGGACATCCGCCGACACTCGAACTGATCGAGAATCCCGATATCCTCGCCACCGTGGCGCATCGCAAGTCGAAGCGGCCGCAATTGGTCATCGGCTTTGCCGCCGAAACCGATGACCTCCTCGCCAACGCCAAAGCCAAGCTCGCCAGAAAAGGCTGTGACTGGATTGTTGCCAATGACGTGTCGCCTTCGACCGGCATCATGGGCGGCGATATCAACACGGTTCATATTGTCACCACGGAGGGAATTGAATCGTGGCCGCCCCGATCGAAGGACGAAGTCGCCCGCGCCTTGATCGAGCGCATCGCAGCCTCGTTGAAGGAGACTGAAGGTGAGCGGCGAAAATAGCGTCGAGATGCGCATTGTCCGGTTGCCGCATGCCCGCGATCTGCCGCTGCCGCAATATCAGAGCGCACTCGCCGCCGGGCTTGATCTGATTGCCGCGGTTCCAGCCGATGCACCGGTCGAAATCGCGCCGGGGGGCAGGGCGCTCATCCCGAACGGTATCGCGATCGCGCTTCCCGCCGGTCACGAGGGCCAGATCCGGCCACGCTCCGGTCTTGCCGCTCGCCATGGCATCACCGTCTTGAACTCCCCGGGGACCGTCGATGCGGATTATCGCGGAGAGGTTCAGGTCATTCTCATCAATCACGGAGCGGAAGCATTTGTTGTGCGGCGCGGCATGCGGGTGGCGCAACTTGTTGTCGCCCTGGTCACGCAAGTCGCGATCGTCGAAGTCGCCGCTTTGCCGCCGACAGAGCGCGCGGCTGGGGGACTCGGCTCGACGGGGCTTGGTGCCGGACATGGTACCGACGCCGGCAACGAGCGGGCTTGATCGCGCAAGCGGGCGAACCATTCTGGGCGAGCGACGTTGTTTTCTCGTCTATGTCCGTACTTCCGCGCAGAGCACTCCTAGCAATTGCCGTGGTCGTTGAAGTGGCCTTGCAAGGACACGAGCGACCCATTGCGGCGAAGAGTCTCGCCTCCCGCCATGGCTTGCCACCACGACACCTTGAGGCGGTTTTGCAGGCGCTGGTGCGCGAGGGGATTTTACGCGGCGTTCGTGGGCCGCGCGGCGGCTACCAGCTTACGCGTAAGCGGCAACATGTCAGCGCTGGCGACATTTTGCGCGCATCAGGTGCAGTCGAGGGCCCTGCGCACGGTCCGACATCGGACTTGATGGTCAAGGTCGTGCTGCCGGCGCTGTCGGCGGCTGAAAGCGAGTTCGAGCAGGCACTCGGCCGCATCAGCCTCGACCAGATGGCGCAGTTGGCGGAGAGCGCGAATGCAAACGAAACGGCGAAAAAGCTCGCCTGATTGCCGTTCACGATCTGGACTCTTTCGGCGCGATTCCGCTTAAGAGTAAAGTCGAGCGATTCGCGGGCTTTCTCTCCCTCAATTTTCTACCCACTTGCGGGGGTTAACGGAGGGATCTGGCGAAGGCGGAGCCAGCAGAGGCAAAGGGGCATGCCGGACACGATCCGGGGGAGCGGGGGCTTTGCTCGTCCGTGGTTCGGCGGATTCGCGCTGGCTATTGCCATTAGCTTTCCGGTTTACGTCCGCGCCGAGGAGCCGCCGCGGCTCGCGCTTCACGAACTGGTCCTCGGCGCTTCGCACAGTATCGGCAGTCACGAAGTCGCGGCGCTCGCGCTCCTTGTAGGCTTGCTGCTGTTTTCCGTAGTCACCGCCAACATGCTGTTGCGGGCGCGCGCTCGATGGGCGCGGCTGGAGCGGTCGGCGCAGGAGGACAATGCGGCGCTGCGCGCCGCGCTCGACCGCGCCAGCGCGCTGCTCGCATCCGAACCGCAAATTATCGTCGATTGGCCGGCCGCCTCCGATGATCCGACCATCGAAGGCGATCCCGCTATTGTCGGCGTTTCGGCTCCCGATCAGGTGCTCGCCTTCGGCGCTTGGCTGGAGCCCGCGAAGGCCGGTGCGATGGAGCGGTCCATCGAGCTGTTGCGCGCGCGCGGCGAAGCTTTCTCCACGGCATTCACGACGCTCGGCGGCCGCCCCATCGAAGTGCTAGGTCGCGCCATTGCCGGCCGCGCAGTGCTTCGCCTCAAAGACGCCGGCGGCATCAAGCGCGAACTCGTCGATCTCGCCGAGCGGCATCAGGCGCTGCGCGGCGAAGTCTCATCGCTGCGCGCGCTGGTCGAGAAGCTTCCGTTGCCGGTGTGGATTCGGAACGCCGCCGGGCGCCTCACTTTCGTAAATGCCGCCTACGCGCATGCGGTTGAAGCGCCCGATCCAGATTCGGTTGTCGGAAAAGAGATCGAGCTGTTCGACAACCACGCCCGTGACGTCATTGCGCGCGAGCGCGCCTCAGCCGGCGCATTTGCCGGCAGGTTGCCTGCCGTCGTTGCCGGATCGCGGCGCAGTCTCGATGTCTTAGAAGTTAAGAGCCCGGCAGGCAGTGCCGGCCTTGGCATCGACGCGACCGAAGCCGAAGCCATGCGTGGCGCGCTCGGACATATGCTCGATGCCCACCGGCGCACGCTGGACCAGTTGTCGACCGGCGTCGCCATGTTCAA
This sequence comes from Xanthobacteraceae bacterium, assembly GCA_035601915.1. GTDB lineage: Bacteria > Pseudomonadota > Alphaproteobacteria > Rhizobiales > Xanthobacteraceae > BOG-931. The sequence goes on along the minus strand of DATNNI010000275.1, from coordinate 4,971 downwards.
TTCCGCTCAACGGCTGACATTTTACAATGCCGCCTACCGCTCGTTGTGGAATCTCGATGCCTCGTATCTCGACCAGGAGCCGAGCGACTCGGCGGTCCTCGACGTGTTGCGCGCGGCGCGCAAGTTGCCCGAAGAGCAGGATTTCCGGCAATGGAAGGCGCAACTGTTCGGCGCCTATCGGGCGGTGGAAGCGAATGAGCACACCTGGCACCTGCCCGACGGCCGCACCTTGCGCGTTGTGACGACGCCCAATCCGGACGGGGGAGTCACTTACCTGTTCGACGACGTGACCGAGCGGCTCGACCTGCAGCGGCGCTTTCAGGAATTGATCCGCGTCCAGGGCGAGACGCTCGACAATCTCGCCGAAGGCGTCGCGGTGTTCGGCAGCGATGGCCGCTTGCGGCTGTCCAATCCGGCGTTCGCGCGGATGTGGAAATTGCCGCCACAAAAGCTCGCCGAGCGGCCGCACATCGAAGCCATCTCGGGCTGGTGCCAGCCGCTGCACGGCAACGACCCGACATGGCGGGCGCTGCGCCAGGTCGTCACCGCAATCGACAGCCGTGAAGCGATCTCAGGACGCCTCGAGCGGCGCGACGGCATCGTCGTCGATTGCACCACGGTACCGCTGCCGGACGCCGCCACGCTCGTGACCTTTCACGACGTTACCGATTCCGTCAATGTCGAGCGCGCGCTGCGCGAACGCAACGAGGCGCTGGAAGACGCCGACAAGATCAAAATCGATTTCGTCCATCACGTGTCGTACGAATTGCGGTCGCCGCTCACCAACATCATCGGCTTTGTCGACTTGCTGGGCGATGCGCATACCGGCCCGCTCAGCACCAAGCAGCGCGAGTATCTCGACTACATCACCGTCTCAACCAACACGCTACTCGCCTTGATCAATAATATTCTCGACCTTGCCACCATTGATGCCGGCCGCATGCAGCTCAATCTCGGGCCGGTCGACATCCGCCAAACCATGGCGGGGGCGGCGGAGGGTGTTCAAGACCGGCTGGTCAGCAGCGGCTTGGTGCTGGAAATCCGCTCCGCCAAGGAGATCGGCAGCTTTGTCGCCGACGAACGAAGAGTCCGTCAGATCCTGTTCAATCTCCTCGCCAACGCCGTGAATTTCTCGCCGCCCGGCGGCATCGTCATTCTCCAGGCGGTGCGGCGCGCCGACGCGCTGGTGTTTACAGTAACTGACCGCGGCCCGGGCATCCCGCCCGATGTCCTGGAGAAGGTATTCGATTGGTTCGAGACGAACTCACTCGGATCGCATCATCGCGGCACCGGCATCGGGCTGTCGCTCGTCCGCTCGTTCGTCGAGCTCCATGGCGGTACGGTTCAGATCGCTTCGGCAGTCGGCGAGGGCACGACGGTGACCTGCGCTTTCCCGCTCGGGGCCGCCATGGCCGGCCAGACCGCCGCCTAGTGGCTTATTTCTAACATTCGCATTCTTACTCGGCACACTCTCAAGCGAATGTTACAATCAGAGGACCGCTAGCAAATATTAGTCCGAGTGGAGTTTGCGCTGGCACGCGTTAACGGCAAACTCGTGCCGAAGAGTTGGTCAAGGAGACCGGGGGATGAACCTGCATATTTTCGATCTCACCAATGAGTTCAACATTCTCCGCTTGATTTGCGGCTTGTTTCTGCTGCCGCATTTCTACGCCAAAGCGAGCAATCTCGGACTCACCTACAAGATCTACGACGATTTCCGGCTCTATCCGGTGAAGGCTTGGGTCTTCTCATGCATGGTGATTGAGATGGTCTGCGCCGTCGGCATGGTGTTCGGGATCTTCACGCGTTATGTCGCCTCGCTCGAGGCGATATTTTTGTTCGTCGCGGCGTGGGCGGTATGGCGCCATAGCCGCGGCGAATGGCAGTGGCAGCTGGGCGGTTTCGAATATTGCCTATTTTGGGGGATTTGCTGCGTTGTCGTCGCCATGCACGGCTGAAACCTTGGCATTCGACCACGCAGATCGGGGTGACGCGATGTTTCCTGCCGCCGCGGGCGGTTCAAGCTTCACGGTGATGTTGCCGGGCGAACGGGCGACGGCGCGCTTTGCGGCCGAGATCGCGCTGGCGCTGGAGCCGGGCGATCTGGTGACGCTGTCCGGCGATTTGGGCGCCGGCAAAACCACCTTTGCGCGCGGGCTGATCCGCTACCTCGCCGGCGATCATTCCATCGAGGTGCCAAGTCCGACATTCACGTTGATGCAAACCTACGAGCTGCCGCGCTTCGTCCTTGTGCACGCCGATTTCTACCGACTTGCGGGGGCGGCCGAGCTCGCCGAACTCGGGTTCGACGATTTGCCGGCGGGCGCCGTCGTGTTGGTGGAGTGGCCGGACCGCGCGGCCGGATTTTTGCCCGCCGATCGCCTCGATATCGCGTTTACGCTCGCGCCGCAGCTCGGTCCGGACGCGCGCAACGCCCGCGTTGGCGGCTACGGCGGGTTTGCGGCACGCACGACAAGGATTGCGCAGCTGCGCGGCTTTCTTGAAGAGTCGGGCTTCGGCCGGGCGCGCAGGAATCGCATGATCGGCGACGCCTCGACGCGCATTTTCGAGCGGCTCACGCTCGACCAGCAGAACGTCATCCTGATGAACGCGCCGCGGCGGCCGGATGGCCCGCCGGTGCGCGACGGCAAGCCCTACAGCGCCATCGCTCATCTCGCCGAGGACGTCGTGCCTTACGTCGCGCTCGCAGCCGGACTGCGCGAGCGCGATCTCTCGGCCCCGGCAATCCTCCACGCCGATCTCGATCGCGGATTCATCATCATGGAGGATCTCGGCGAGGACCGCATTGTCAGCGGCGATCCGCCGGCGCCGATCGAGGCCCGCTACGAAGCGGCGGTCGATCTTTTGGCCGCGCTGCATCGCCGCAAACTGCCGCACGCGTTGGCGGTGGCGCCACATCTTGAATATCGCTTGCCGCGCTACGATCTCGGCGCGTTCTTGATTGAAGCCGAGCTTTTGCTGGACTGGTACCTCGCCGGCGCCGAGCCGGCGCTGACCAGCGCCGCACGCGCCGAGTTCATTGCACTGTGGCGTGAAGCGCTCGATCCGGCGCTCAAGGCGTTTCCGACCTGGGTGTTGCGCGACTACCATTCGCCGAACCTTCTCTGGCTGCCGCAGCGTCAAGGCCTGGCGCAAATCGGGCTCCTGGATTTCCAGGATGCCTTGATCGGTCCCGCCGCCTATGACGTCGCATCGCTTCTCCAAGACGCGCGCGTCGACGTTCCCGAAGAGCTGGAGGTGAAGCTGCTCAGCCGCTATGCGCGCGCCCGGATGGGCGATCAGAATTTCGACGCCGCGGAATTTGCCATGCTCTACTCCACGCTTGCGGCCCAGCGCGCTACCAAGATTCTCGGCATTTTCGCGCGGCTCGACCGGCGCGACGGCAAGCCACAATATCTCCGTCATGTTCCGCGGCTATTGCGCTATCTGGAGAGGTCGCTGGCTCATCCGGCGCTGGCGCCGCTGAAAGCCTGGTATGAAGTCAACGTGCCGCCGCTGAATGGGTTATGATACGGCGAATCGGCGGATGATGGGCATGGCGCGGGGGAATACGTCGGTCCCGAAGAGCGCGATGGTGTTGGCGGCCGGGCTGGGCACGCGCATGCGCCCGCATAATGGTCACCTGCCAAAGCCGCTGGTGGAAGTCGGCGGCAAGGCCCTGATCGATTATTCGCTCGACCGGCTTGCAGAAGCGGGCGTCGCCCGCGCGGTGGTCAATGTGCATCACCTCGCCGACGCTTTGGTGCAGCATCTTAAGGCGCGCCAGCATCCGCGGATCGTGATTTCCGACGAACGCGAGGCGCTGCTCGGCACCGGCGGCGGCATTGCCAAGGCGCTGCCGCAGTTCGGCGGCGGTCCGTTCTTTCTGGTGAATTCCGACACCCTTTGGCTCGACGGCGTGCGGCCGAACTTTGTGCGGCTCGCCGAAACTTTCGACCCGGCCATCATGGACGCCTTGCTTCTCTTGGCGCCGACCGCCGGGAGCATCGGTTATTCGGGGCGCGGCGACTTCGCCATGTTGCCCGATGGCCGTTTGCGCCGGCGCGCCGAAAACCAAGTGGTGCCGTTCGTCTATGCCGGCGCCGCCGTCCTCTCGCCGGACTTGTTCGCCGACGCTCCGGGCGGCGCGTTTTCCCTGACGCGCCTGTTTGACGCCGCCAGCGATAAGGACCGTTTGTTCGGCTTGCGCCTGGAGGGCGTTTGGATGCATGTGGGCACACCGGAGGCCGTAGCCGCGGCGCAAGCGGCGCTCGCCCAAACGCTTTAGGCCGTCCGGGTTACCGGAACCCGATATGCCCTCTCGCGTGTTCAACATCCCCGCGTCGGCGCCATTTTTGCCGACGCTGCTTGATGCTTTGCTAAACGGCAAGCTCGGCCTCGAGGTTGCCGACGATCCGCTGGCATGGGCCGCGGCGACGCTTTATTTGCCGACACGCCGCGCCTGCCGGCTGGCGCGCGAGGCGTTCCTCGAAGCCACGAAAACCGACGCGGCAATTCTGCCGCGCATTGTTGCCCTCGGCGATATCGACGAAGACGAAATCGCGTTCGCTGAAGCAGCGACAGGAGAGCTCGCCGCCGACGCGCTGGCGCTGCCGCCGGCGCTGGACGTCCTTGAGAGGCGCCTGCTGCTCACCGAGCTCGTGACCAAATGGGCCGGTTCACCAGAATTGCACGGTACGAGTGGGGCGCCGCTGGTGGCGCAGACACCGGCGGCGGCCTGCGCGCTGGCCGACGATCTAGCGCGGCTCATCGACGACATGACGATGCGCGCCGTTTCATGGAGCAAGCTCGACGGCCTGGTCCCCGATTTTCTCGATCCGTATTGGCAGCTCACTTTGCGGTTCCTGGAGATTGCGCGCAACAACTGGCCGCAGATTCTGCGTGAGCGTGGATTGATGGAGCCTGCCGCGCGCCGCGATGCTTTGATCAAGGCTGAAGCCGCGCGGCTTG
>DATNNI010000274.1:0-4058 GCA_035601915.1 Xanthobacteraceae bacterium | reverse complement strand
CTCTATCTGGAAGGCTATTTGTGGGATCCGAAGGACGCCAAAGATGCGTTCGTGAAAGCCGCCAAGATTGCGCACGAGGCCGAACGCAAAGTTGCGCTCAGCTTGTCGGATGCATTTTGCGTCGACCGCTGGCGCGCGGAGTTTTTGCACTTGATGCGTTCGCGCACGGTCGATCTGATTTTCGCCAATGAAGCCGAAGTGCGCAGCCTCTACGAGACCGCCGACTTCGACACCGCCGTCAAGGCGTTGCGCGCCGACGTTACCGCCGCCGTGGTCACGCGCAGCGAAAAAGGTTGCGTGGTGATCAGCCCGGACGGGACCGAGGCGGTGCCGGCCTTCCCGGTCGAGCGCGTCGTCGATACCACCGGCGCCGGCGACCTTTTCGCTGCGGGATTTCTGTCCGGCCTTGCCCGCGGCGCCGACGGCCGCAACTGCGGCCGCCTCGGCGCCATGGCGGCCGCCGAAGTCATCCAGCACCTCGGCGCCCGGCCGCAGGCCTCGCTCAAAGACCTCGCCCGCGAGAACGGCCTGGTCGGCTAGCCCGACCTTCCAAAACGGCCTTTGGTCGGGCGAGCACCTCCTTCGCGGCGGAAGGCTTGGACGCCGCCGATTCCGCGAAACGCTAACTGAATACTAACCAAACGGGATTACCGGAAGATAACCCAATCCGGAGATTCCCCATGGCCACCGAAATCGAGGCCGCAACCGACGCCAAATTAGAAGCTAAGCCCGAAGCCAGGCCGGAGACCAAGGCCGAGCTACCCTTCGTATCCTTACTCGATAGCCTGGCTGCCGCTGAGTCCCCGGCCGCGAGCGCCGCTCCGGCGCCGGCGAGCAGCTTCGCGAAACCCGCCAAAGCCGATTTGCCTGAGGCCGAGCCGCTGAAGCCCGATTTCGGCGACCAGACGCTGCGGCTCGCCATTGAGATGGCGGCTGCACGCTCAGCGGACGAGACGCGCAGGAAATTCTTCAGCCTGCCGGTTCCGGCCGCTGCCGCGACGCGCCAGTCATGGCGGACCCCGCTCGCGGCCGCCGTCGTTGTGGCCGCCGTCGGCGGCGCGGCATTCGGCTCGCTCTCAGGGGCGACGCTCGGATATCTCTGGTTCGGATCGGGCGGCTCCAACAAAATCGAGGCGAACGCGCTGCAAACCATGAAGACCGAGCTCGCCGAACTGGCGACGCTCAAGGCAAGCCTTGACGGTGCGACGCGTGGCGCCAACGGCCAGTTCGCCAAGATTGCCGATCGTCTTGACCGGGTCGAGCACGCGCAAGCCGAGCCTTCAGCCAAGCTCACCCATATCTCCGAGGCGCTCGACCGCTTGGAAAAGAAGAACGTTGCGGCGGCAGCGCCCGCCGCCGCTCCGGAGACGACCGGATCGATCGGCGGGCCGCCGGCGAATGTCGATGCCGGCAAGGGCGACAAGCTGTTGCAAGACTGGATCGTCCAAGACGTGCGCCGCGGGCATGCGCTGGTGGCAAGCCGCTTCGGCGGCGTGTTTGATGTCTCGATCGGCAGCACGTTGCCCGGCCTCGGTCATGTCCAGACCATCAAACGCCAGGACGGCCAGTGGGTCGTCGTCACCGATAAAGGGCTCATCAGCGAACGCTAGCGCGCGATGACTTTTCGTCATCGCGCTATAGTTTGTTCATGGCGCATGATCTTTTCCGAAAACCGGTGTCCGCCCTCGGATCAAGTCCAAGGGCAAGCTTTTCGGGATCATGCGCTGGCCAGCGTTGCGCAAAACGCTAGGCGCCGGCCATAGTCCGGCCTTGGCTGCCGTGCAATTTGTCTCCTCTGCTAGCGCGCGATGACTTTCCGTCATCCCGCTCTAGCTTCTTCATGGAGCATGATCTTTTCCGAAAACCGGTATCCACTTTTCGGGATCATGCTCTGGCGCGCCGGGCGCTGCTGCGAGGAGATGGCGAGTGGGCCTGGCACGCGCTGCTGTCCTGGTATTGACTGCGCTGCTTCTCGCCGGCGGAACGCTGTGGCGTGGCGCTGCGGCGCAGACGCGAGAGGCGCAGCCGGCAGAACCCGCGCCACCGGAAATGCGAGAGAATTGCGCCGGACTTGTCGCCCGTGATCGGCCCTCTCTCACGCCCGCTTCTCTCCGGCTCGCCGCGCTCAATCCGGACCAGGTGCGCATCACCTTTCTCGGTCACGCCAGCTTCCTGATCGAAAGCCCGGAACGCGTTCGCATCGCGACGGATTACAACGACTATGTGAAGCCGCCGGTGGTGCCCGACATTGCCACCATGAATCACGCTCACGACACGCACTACACCGACAATCCCGACCCGGCGATCAAATATGTGCTGCGCGGCTGGGGTCAGAGCGCCGAAGAGCCCGCGATCTGGGACCTGAGATATCGCGATGTGCGCGTGCGCAATGTACCGACCAACATCCGTAACTGGAGCGGCGGCACTGAGCGTTACGGCAATTCGATTTTCATCTTCGAGATCGCGAATATGTGCATCGCTCATCTCGGACACCTGCATCATACGCTGACGCAACAGCAGCTCAACGAGATCGGCCGCATCGACGTGGTGATGGCGCCGGTCGACGGCAATTACACGCTCGATCTCGACGGGATGATGGAGGTGCTTACGGCGCTCAAGGCTCCGCTGATCATCCCTATGCATTTTTTCGGCTGGTACACGCTCGATCGCTTCCTTCAGCGCGCCCAAGAGCAATGGCCCATCGAGCGCGCGGACGTTCCGTCGCTGGTCGTGTCAAAATCCACGCTGCCCAAAACACCAAAGATTTTGGTGCTGCCGGGGTTTTGACGCTAACGAAATCGGCGTGCGGCCGCCTAGATCAGTTGGCCTTGCAGTTCCGCCGCCAGTGCGGTGAGCTTCGGCAGCAAAACGTTGCGCATAGTCTCCAGGGTGCAGCGGTTGCTGGGCGTGCCGATGTTGAGAGATGCAACGACCGTACCGTCGTATCTTCGGAGCGGCACCGATATCGAGCGGAAGCCGACTTCTGCCTCTTGGTCGACCAGCGAATAATTCTCATCGCGCGCTTTGTGGATCGCGCGCTTCAACTCGGCACGGTCGACGATAGTGACAGCAGTCAGTTTTTCCGGCCGGGCTTGCGCGAGAAGCTGGTCGAGCTGCCGATCGTCCAGCGTCGCCAGCAGCACACGGCCAAGCGAGCTTGAGATCGCCGGCAGCCGAAAGCCGATCTGCGCGCCGAGATTTATCGCCCGGTTCGGTGATGCATGCGCAATCGTAATCACGTCGTGGCCATTGAGGATGGCGGCCGAGCAGGCCTCGCCAACGTTGGCGCTCATGCGCTCCACCGCCGGCTGGAGAATATCGGAGATGGAATTCGACAGCAGATAGGCGGTCGCAAGCGTCAGCACGCGCGGCGTGAGCCGGAACAGGCGGCCATCGGTCTCGGCAAAGCCGAGATGAACCAGCGTGTGCAACGTGCGGCGCACGGATGCTCGCGGCAGGCCAACAAGGCGCGCCATGTCGCTCAGCGTGAGCTGCCGCCGTGCGCGATTGAACGTCCCGATGATGCGAAGGCCGCGTGAGAGCGCTTCAAGAAATTCCGGCCCGCCGGATTCGGCAATCCGCTGTTCCGCACGGTTTCGCTTTATCCGCGGCACGGCTGGACCATGGTGACGTCTCTGCAATCATCGGCGAGGCGACCGGGCCACGCCAGAAGCGGCTTGCCGGCATTCGCGCCTCTTGATAAAATCCATTCGAACATACGTTCGGTCTACGAACAAGCAGAATTTCGTCTGATCGCAAGTATTCGGAGGCTCGACATGCTGAGCGCGGAACAGAACGATCTCATCACCCGGACCAATCTCGGTACTGCGGCCGGGACCCTGATGCGGCGCTACTGGCAGCCGGCGGCTTTGGTCGACGAGCTGTCGGGCAACCGGCCGGTTAAGCCGGTGCGCCTGTTCGGCGAAGACTTGGTCGCCTTCAAAGACGACAAGGGCCGCCACGGACTGATCGGCCGCCATTGTCCGCATCGCGGCACCGACCTCGCTTACGGCAGATTGGAAGACGGCGGCTTGCGCTGCGCCTTTCACGGCTGGTTG
>DATNNI010000273.1:0-5593 GCA_035601915.1 Xanthobacteraceae bacterium | reverse complement strand
AATGGGTGAGGGGTCCGCGCTGTTACCCCTCACCCAACTGAGTGACTGGACTTGATTTGTTGCCCTCTCCCGCAAGGGGAGAGGGCGCACCACCGGCGTTCAGCTAAACAGCGACTTGAAATCCTCGACGAATTTTTTGATCCCGATCGGCTCGCGCCCGACGATGTCGCGAATAACGTCGGTGTTCTCCCTGGCGAAGCCGCCGTCGGCGGAAGCTTTGGCGACCAGCCCCAGATGCGTCACCAGCCAATCGGGCAGGCCGCGCGACTTCACCGCCTGCTCGTTCTGCTCGAGCGTCACCGGAATGTAATTGACCGGCTTGCCGAGCACCTCGGAGAAGGCCTGCGCAAATTCGGGGAAAGTCACGGCGTTGCCGGTGAACTCGTAAGTCTTGCCGGCATGCGGCGCCGGGTTGATCAGGACACGGGCGGCGACCGCGCCGGTGTCGCGCACGTCGATGAAGGCTTGCGGCGCATCTTTGGCCGCGGTGCCGACAAGCTTGCCGTCGTTTTTGATGCCCGCGGCCTGGCCGAAGGTATTCTGCATGAAGAGGCCCGGCTTCAGAATGACCCAGCCGATGCCGCTATTCTTAAGCCGCTCCTCAATGGCGAGATGGCCCTGGCCGACGACCGAGGGCGTGCCGGGGAAGGCGACGGCCGCGCCGCCGCTCACCCGCACCAGATATTTGGCGCCGGCTTTGATCGCCGCGTCGAGCACGTTGTTTTGCTGCTCGACCATGCCGGGATTGTGCCCGGTGACAACGAAAACCGACTCGACGCCCGCGAGCGCTTTTTCCAGCGCCGCCTTGTCGGTCAATTCGGCCACCGCGATTTTCGCATCCGCGCCCAGTACCTCGCGCGCCTTGTCGGCATTGCGAACCACCGCGACCGGGTTCTGTCCCAGCGCCTTTAACTCCTTGAACACCGCCCGGCCGGTATTACCGGTCGCACCGACTACCGCAATCATCGTTTCTTCCTTTCAGTTGTTATGACATTTTGTTTGTTTAGCGCTGCGGCGCCTTGAGGCCGTTGGTGATGACGCGCGCGATCACCGACCAATCCTCCTCGCCGTAGCCTTGCGCCAGCGCCTGCACCAGGTGATCGCGCACCACGCCGGCCGCCGGCATCGCCAGGTTGACTTTCTCGCCGGCGTCGATCGCAAGCTTGATGTCTTTCAAGCCGAGCGGCACGGCAAAGTTTGCCGGTTTGAACGTGTCTTGCTCGATCAGCTTCCCGTAGGATTTGTACAGCGGCGTTCCGAACAGCGTCGAGGTGATGAATTCATAGAACGCGGATTTCTGCACGCCGTATTGCCCGGTCAGCGCGAAGGCTTCGGCCATGCCCTCGATATTGGTGAGCCCCATGAAGTTGACCGCGAGCTTGACCGCAATCGCGCGCTCGGGCTCGGCGCCGAATTCAAACGTGCGCTGCCCGACGGCCTCGAATAGCGGCGCGCAGCGCTTGAGCGCCTCGGCCGGTCCGGCGGCGATGACGAAGAGTTTCCCGGCCGGCGCCATGTCGACGGCGCGGCCGAGCACCGGCGCGGCGACGAAAGCGCGGCCGCGCTTGCCGTGTTCGGCGGTGAGCTTGCGCGCGCTGTCGATGCCCATGGTGGTGCACGACACATGCACGCAGGATTTGGGCAGCTGGTCGATCAGGCCGTGGCCGAAAAAGATCGCGTCCTCCGCCGCGCCGTCGGCGACGCAGGTCATCAGCACGTCGACGTCGCCGATGTCGTGCGGCGTCTTAGCCAGCGTGGCGCCGGCCTCGACCACCGCCCGGGCTTTGTCGGGTGTGCGGTTGTAAACGGTGAGGCGATGGCCGCGCTTGGCGATATTGAGCGCCATCGGCGCGCCCATAATGCCCAGTCCGATAAAACCTACATGCATGACGAAACCCGTAACTGCCCACCCGGTGTCTGGCAACGCGAGCCTTGCACCCGCATCGGCCGCGGCTTCGAGAATCCTCGTTTGCGGGCCTTTCACCTTGCGCTAATGATCCTATACACCAACCCGCTGTGAAATTCCGCCGGTCCCTGGCCTGCGCAAAAGAGTGAGGGAAGCCCGATGAGATACAACCGCCCGCAAGCCACCGCCTCCTGGGGCACCATGGCCAAGGACTGGGAGAAGGGCATCGATTACGACCGCCTGCACAAGGAGCGCGTCAAGCGCGCCAAGGAAGCGATCCGCCACGCCGGCCTGGGCGCCGTGCTCGCGTTTAACTTCGACAACATCCGCTACATCACCGGCACCCATCTCGGCGAATGGGGCCGCGACAAGTTCATGCGCTACGCGCTGTGTCCGGTGGTCGGCGAGCCGCTGCTCTGGGATCCGGCGCCGCCGGCCAAGCGCATTTCCTCGCCGTGGATCGCCGACAATGTCGCCGCGCCGATTTCCACCATGCAAGGCGGCCTGCCGCCGCAGCTCGGTGTGCAAGGCGACTTCGCTCGCCAGATTAAAAAGGCACTGGTGAAGCTCGGCATCGACAAGGAGCCGCTCGGCATCGACATTATGGAATTGCCGATGCTGCGCGCGCTGGAGAAGGAAGGCGTCGAGGTGGTCGACGGCCAGCAAGCCATGCTCGACGCCCGCGAAGTCAAGACGCCGGACGAGATCGAGCTCCTGAAAATGGCCTGCTCCATGGTGGACGCCACTTACGTCGACATCGCCCGCGCCATCCGTCCCGGCACGCGCGAGAACGAACTTGTCGCCATCGCCAACGACCGGCTGTTCCGATTGGGCTCCGAGCGCGTCGAGTGCGTCAACTCGGTCTCGGGTCAGCGCGGCCGGCCGCACTCGCACACGTTCTCCGACCGCATCATCCAGCCGGGCGACATGGTGTTCCTCGACATCATGCATTCGTTCAACGGCTACCGCACCTGCTACTACCGCACCTTCATCTGCGGCGAGCCGAACAAGCACCAGATCGACGCCTACGAGACCGCCTCGAAATGGATTTCGGCGTCGATCGACCTGATCCGCCCCGGCATCACGCCCGATCAGGTGGCGCAGGTGTGGCCGGACGCGCAGGAATTCGGCTATCGCGACGAGGCCGAAGCGTTCCTGCTGCAATACGGCCACGGCGTCGGGCTGTCGCTGTGGGAGCGGCCGATCATTTCCAAGCGCTACACCGGCCAGAACACGCCGCTCAAGGAGGGCATGGTGTTCGCGCTCGAGACCTGGAAGGGCGCCGAGGATGGCTCCGGCGCCGCCCGCATCGAGGAGGAAGTCGTCGTCACCAAAGACGGCTGCCAGATCATCACCAACTTCCCCTCGCACAAGCTGATCTCGTGCGGGCTGCCGGGGTGTGATGTGTTTTGATTTTTAGCGCGGCGTAAACAAGCACCTCTCCCCGCATGCGGGGAGAGGGTCGCCGCGCGAAGCGCGGCGGGTGAGGGAGCCTTGCCGTTCGTTTGAGCGCTTTTGAAACGCCCCCTCGTCCGGCTCGCGGCAAGGAGCCGCTCGCCACCTTCTCCCCGTGCGCGGGGAGAAGGGAAGAACGCGTCGCGTCATTGTGAGGGGTGGTAGCGACGAAGCAATCCGGCAATAAACGGTCGGTTAGCCTAGGATTCTAACCGCCGGTCGAAGTTATTCTACGTTCAAGCCAAATAACCATTTCGTCGAAATTCATGCGATGTTCGACGAGCGCCAAAATCATTGCCTCCACATCATTATTGAGCTTCTGCTGATTGTTGGCTCTGAGATAGTAACCACTTCGACGAAGCAACAAATTCAGCATAATGAGTGCAGTGCGCTTGTTTCCGTCGAGGAAGCCATGGTTCAAAGCTAACGATTGAACGAGCGCCGCACCCTTCCTAGCGATAGACCGATAATATCCGCAGTACGGCCGGGCTACGGCGGCTTCAATTGTCCCAAGATCGCGAACCCCTTGAAGCCCACCAAAGGTCAATGCGAAATCGTGCGCGACGATAACCTCGTCCAGTTTGATTCGATAATGGCGCTTATCTCTTGGCAAGGCTCTTTAGCGCCGGGCCAAAGTGCGACGATGTCACTGAGAAAATAGTATTGGACAGTGTGCTCGTGCCATTTGATTTGTGGAGTGTGTTTCCACGCGTACTATGTTCGATGTATTCGCCAAGCGATTTAGTTCCAGTCTGCGCTAACAAGGTGCTCAGCTTGGTGTCGCCGCGGTATCCGGCTGCAAAGTCGCTGCCGTAGGTCTTGCGTAAAGTCGCTACGAGCGTATTCCCCCGTTTATGCCGGATCTCTCCATCGGAGTCGCGGCGACGGTTATCCAAGCCTTGAGCGTGCTCCTTGCGCATCTGATTCGCTTTCACTTCGTGCCACTTTCGATCGTGGTTTTTACCACACGAATGTAGTCGCGTCGCGCCTAAGGTTCAACATCCGCATAGCTCGGGGCATGTTTTGCGGCCGTGGAAGAGAATGGTTCAGCATTCAACTTTCACCACAATCAAAGTAGTTTGGCGAAGGCGCGGTGGGCGAGGGGGCGTGGGAGTGCTTGGCGGTGTTTAGCCCCGGCCTCCCTGCCGGGCGACGACCGCATTGGCCTCGCGGATCGCCTGGCTTTCGTCGCCAAGCCGCTGCAAGGCCTCGTTGGCGACTTTTGCCCACAGCTGTTGCAGCTCAGGTGTCGTCGCGTTGTGCGTGTGCCTTTACGCATCACTTGCAGTCCACGGCATGTCATTTGCTCCCGTCAGAAAGCGTAGGGTGGGCTAAGCCGCGAAGCGGCTCAATCGAGCGTCATTGCGAGGAGCCAACGGGCAATCGCGCGTTCACGCGCGGGAAGCGCTATCGCCCGAAGTGGCCGGCCCGATGACAAGCTCCGCGACGAAACAATCCAGATTCTTGTTTTGATCCTGGATTGCTTCGCTGTCGCTCGCAATGACGTGTTGGGCGCGGCGCCGACGCGCTTACTGCGCCGGCAATCCCTCGACCGCAAAGTTGCGGAAGGTCCCGTATTTTCCGCCGAGCGCGAAGGCGTCCTTGGTTGCGGCGGCGTTCCACCATGCGTCGGCCGCATCGAGGCTCGGCCACTGGATGATGACGACGCGCGGCGCCGGCGGCGTGCCTTGCTCGGATATGGTTTTGCCGCCAGCGGCGAGGAATTTGCCGCCGCCATCGGCGATGGTTTTCCGCACCGCGGGCAGAAACTCCTTCGAATAACCGTCCTGGTTGCTGACGGTGACTTCGGCGATGCCATAGGCAGCGGGCTTGCCTTGGGCGTGCAGCGCCTGCACCGCGATCGCGCCAAGCGCAAAGCCGCCGATCGTTGCCATCAGTAGGGTGTATTTGGTTTTCATGATCGTCTCCTGGTTTAAAAATCGAGCGCCAGGCGCGGCGAGCGCCCGGTCGCTGTATCGGAGCAAAAAGAAAAGCAAAGAGATCAAGCCTGCCGACGGCATTCTCGCTGCCGTTGAAAATAAAATCGGCGAGGGGGCTTCGGCACGCCCGGTTCGGCAGCTCGGAATAAACTATACCGCGTCCCGCATGTCGGCAATGCGACCGGGGCAGACTTGGGCGAGGGGACTATGGTGCGATGCCGACTCGGGTTGCGGCATTCCACGACAAAATCTATAGTTGTATGATATCGAACTGCGATGGGTAAGCGTGTTT
>DATNNI010000272.1:0-10139 GCA_035601915.1 Xanthobacteraceae bacterium | reverse complement strand
CCCTAAAGGTCATTTCCCCGGACCGCTGTTTCTCGCGCCGCCGCCACTCGAAATAGAATGGCCCGACCGGATCAAAATGGCCGAAATGGCGCCGGCGGATGCCGATCCCGCCTACCCCGAACTCTTGCGCGTGGCTCGTAGCTTCGCCGCAAACCGCAGCGCGTTTAAGTTCGGCATTATCGGCGAAAATCTCGCCGAGAAATTCGGCACCGAAGGCTCGCCAATTTCGCTCAACACCGCGTGTGCGTCTGGCGCGAGCGCCATACAGCTCGGCATGGAGGCGATAAGGCGCGGCGAATGTGTCGCGGCGCTAGCGATCGGCGCCGACGCCTCTTTGACGCCGGAATCGCTGGTGCGCTTTTCGCTGTTGTCGGCGCTCTCAACCCAGAACGATCCTCCCGAGCGCGCGTCCAAACCATTCTCCAAGAATCGCGACGGCTTTGTCCTTGCGGAAGGCGCTGCGGCCTTGGTCCTGGAGGATTTTGATCACGCCAAGGCGCGCGGCGCCCGCGTGCTCGGCATTCTTGAAGGTGTCGGCGAAAAGTCCGACTCGTTCCATCGCACGCGATCGAGCCCAGACGGCAAGCCGATTATCGCCAGCATGCGCAACGCGCTCGCTGACGCCGGCGTCGCGCCTGACGACGTCGACTATATCAACGCGCACGGCACTTCGACGCCGGAGAACGACAAGATGGAGCACCTTGGCGTATCCGCTGTTTTCGGCGAACGGATTCGCAGCATCCCCATTTCCTCCAACAAATCGATGATCGGCCACACCCTGACCGCGGCGGGCGCGGTCGAAGCGGCGTTCAGCCTGCTGACCTTGCAAAACCAGCGCATTCCCCCGACCATCAACCACAGCGTTCCAGATCCCGCGATCGCGCTCGATGTCGTGCCCAACGTCGCACGCGACGCCAAAGTTCGGCGCGCTATTTCCAATTCTTTCGGCTTCGGCGGTCAGAACGTTTGCCTGGTCATGACGCTGGAGCCGGCGTAATCGCGCCGCCAGCATGACTGAAGCCAAAGACATCAAGGCGCCGGCATAATGCGCGCGCTAACGCTCGTTGCCGACCGCAAAATCGAGCTGGTCGAGGTTGCCGCACCTGCCGCGCCAGCCGCAGGCGAAGTGCAAATCGCGATCAAGGCCATCGGGCTTAATCACATCGACGTTTGGGGCTGGCGCGGCATGGCGTTCGCCAAGCGCAAGCTGCCGCTCATTGGCGGCGTCGAGGCGGCCGGAGAAATCAGCGCGGTCGGGCCGGATGTCTCGGAATTTAAGATAGGCGACCGTGTGGTCGCCTACGGAGCATTGACCTGCGGAGTCTGTCGCGCATGCCGCGAAGGCCGCGACAATCTGTGCGAGAATGTCGGCGGCATCATGGGCTTTCACCTTGACGGCTTCGCGCGCGACTTTGTCAACATGTCCGCCCGCTTGGTGATACCGGTCCCGAATGGCGTGAGCTTTCGCGACGCCGCTTGCGCTCCCGTCGCCTTTTCCACCGTCCAGCACATGCTGTTCGACAACGCCAAATTAGAACCGGGCGAGACAGTGCTGGTGCAAGCCGGCGGTTCCGGCATCGGCACGACCGCGATCAAGATGGCAAAAGCGATCGGCTGCACTGTGTTCACGACGGTCGGCGACGACGAAAAGGCGGCCAAGGCGAGGGCGCTTGGCGCCGACCACGCGATCAATTACCGCACCGAGCGATTTGAAGGCGTCGTGCGCAAGCTGACCGGCAAGAAGGGCGTGGACGTCGCCTTCGAGCACGTCGGCCCTGACACATTCAACGGTTCGCTGCTTTGCCTCAAGCGCGGCGGCCGCCTGGTCACCTGCGGATCGACTTCGGGCCAATCGACGACCTTCAACCTGTTTCAGCTTTTTCTTCAGCAGTATCGAATCATCGGCTCGTTCGGCGCGTCGATGCGAAACATTCGCGAGGGTCTGGGCAAGATGGCTGCCGGACTCTTGCCGGTGATCGACATGGATGTTCCCCTCGCCGACTTTCAGCGCGGCCTCGAGCGGCTCGAATCGCGACAGGTTTTCGGCAAGATTATTGTCACCTTCTGATTTTGGTTGCGCATGCACTTTTCGCAAAACCGGCAGCTCCTTCTCCGGATGATTGTTTAATGAAGCCGCGCTCCAAGATTTTCGACACGACCCGCGGCGCACTTGCCGCCGGACTGCTGCGCGCGGTCAAATACATCGACCGCAAGCGCAGCGCCAATTTCGCCGGGGCGTTCATGAGGAGGGTCGGACCTCTCCTCCCGGAACATAATATCGGCCGCGAAAATCTGCGCTCCGCTTATCCGGCCAAGGAGGCCGCGGAAATCGAACATATCCTCGCTGGCGTGTGGGACAATCTCGGAAGGGTTGCCGTCGAATTTGCCCATCTCGACGAATTCTCCGTGGAAGGCGCGGGCCGGCAAACTGCCGATGTCATCACCTACGCTCCCGAGATGGCGGAGCGATACCGCCGCCTGGTGGAAAATAACAAACCGATGCTCGGCTTTGCCGCGCATCTCGCCAATTGGGAGCTGCCGGCGGTGGCCGCGAAGGCCTTGGTGCCGCAATCAGCCGTGCTTTACCGGCGACCGAATATCCGGCCGATCAGCGACATCATCGTCAAGCTGCGCGCGCCGCTGATGGGTGAACTCGTCGCCTCGGGTCTGGATGCGCCGGTGAAGCTTGCGCGACTAGTGCAGGCGGGAACGCATGTCGGCATGCTGGTCGACCAGCACATGACCAAAGGCGTCGAAGTGATTTTCTTTGGACGGCGCTGCCGCGCCAATCCGTTGATCGCAATGATCGCGCAGCAAAGCGAATGCCCGATTCACGGATTACGCGTCGTCCGCAAGCCGGACGGCAATAGCTTCTGGGTCGAAATCACCGACCCGATTGACCCGCCGCGCGATGCCGAGGGGCGTATCGACATACGCGGCACGATGCAGGCGATAACCTCAGTGGTGGAAGCCTGGGTGCGCGAGCATCCGGCACAATGGCTCTGGCTCCATCGGCGATGGCGGTAAGCGCGCCAGGGTTTCAGCCCCCAGGCTCAAGTCCGCGCCGAAAGCATTCTATTCGCGTCTTTTTGCAGATGCGATCTGATGCCTTGGACTAGCAATTGTGGATCGTAAGGGCGCTTGCCATGCGGGCCGATCTTGCAAAGGTCGGCGCAGGCCTGCGATGCCCGATCGGCATTTGCCGCGAGAATGACTTTGATTTTTGGCCGATTGGCCTTCACCCAGCCGGACAACTTGAACCCGTTCTCAGCGTCGCCGGGCACGACGCGAACCGGCTCCAAGGATTCCTGCAATATGGTAAGGGCCTCAGCGGCGCTCCGCGCCTCAAGAACGCGGTACCTGCTCCTTCGCGGCGGCCGGGCCGCGCTCGTGAAGGCGAGTAAGCATCTAGTGGCCGGTCTTGATTCTCGTCCACAGTCGGTTGATGAACCGCTGCGTTTTCTGATCATGCGCCATGATGATGTAGAGCTTGGACGTTGTCGTGGCATCGGGATAAACGTTGCGATCGTCGAGGATCGATTTATTGATGTATTTCTGGCTCGGCAAATTGCCATTGGCGTAGGCAACGAAATTACTGTTGGCCGCCGCCACTTCCGGTCTGAGCAGATAATCGATCAGGGCATGCGCCTCGGCGAGGTCGGGCGCATCGCTGGGAATGGCGAGGTTATCGAACCACAATTGCGCGCCTTCTTTGGGAATTGCGTAAGCAATAACCACCCTCGCCTTGGCCTGGGCCGCACGGCGTCGCGCCTGGATAACGTCGCCTGAAAATCCGACAGCCAGGCAGATTTCCCCACTGGCCAATGCGTTGAGATATTCCGAGGAGTGGAATTTCCGTATGTAAGGCCGAATGTTGAGAACGAGATCAGCAGCGCGCTGCAAATCGTCGGGCGCGCTCGAATTCGGATCGAGCTGCAAATAATGCAGCGCCGCCGGCACGATGTCGTCGGATGAGTCGAGGAAGTGAATGCCGCAATCCTTGAACCGGCTGAGCTTTTCCGGATCGAATATCTCATCCCAAGAATTGATTGCCGCGCCTTCGCCGAGCAGTGCACGAACCGCATTGACGTTGTAGCCAATGCCGGTCGTGCCCCACATGTAATTCACGGCGTACTGATTGCCCGGATCATAGCTTGCCAGCCGCGCGGCGATTTCCGGCCAAGCATTGGCGAGGTTCGGCAGTTTCGATTTGTCGAGTTTCCGGAAGATACCGGCGGCGATTTGGCGGGCGAGAAAATAACCCGAAGGGACGACAACGTCATATCCGGATTTTCCGGCCAAAAGCTTGGCCTCAAGCGTGTCGTTGGAATCGAAGGTGTCGTAGCGAACTTTGATGCCGGTTTCCGCGGTGAAACTATCGAGGACCACCGGGTCGATGTAATCGGACCAATTGTAGAAATTGACCACGCGCTCGGGTTCGGGATGCGCCGGCGTAAATGTCGCCATGAACAAACCCGCGAACAGGAGCGCCCGTCCGCTTGCCGCCGCCAAGGGCCGAATCTTATGCCGCATCGCGCGCGAGTGTGGCGGTTCAGAAGTCCGCATCATTCTTGCCGCCTAATCATGCGAATTTCGGATCGGGACAATAGATGTTGGCTTTGAGGAAATACCGGAATGAATCGATCCGCGCCGAACCTCACGTCTCGGTCGGCAAGCCGGCTGCCTTCCACGCCAGGATGCCGCCGGCCAAATGAGCGTCGTAATCGAAGCCTTGTTCCTGCGCGGCAAGCGATGCCGTCACCGAGCGGCGGCCCGACCGGCAGGCAAACACAATTTCACCTCCCGGCGGAGCCGGAATGGTCGCTGGATCAAATGACGACAGCGGCACGAGCACCGCGCCGGGAAAACGCTCGACGCTCGTCTCGTTCGGCTCGCGAACGTCCACCAGGACGACGCGGCCGTCCTGCACGCCGCGCGCAACCTCCTCCGGCGTGAGATCGCGCACTCTGTGACCGCCCTTCAGGTCCGACATGGTGCCCTCTTTGTCGACTACCTCTGACTTTGCGTCAACCGCCCCGGAACCGAGCTGCTTTTGATTCTTGGAGTTGGCTCAGATGTTGACCTGGGTTCCGACTTCGACCACCCGGTCGGTTGGAATTTGGAAGTAATCGGTCGCGTCGTTGGCGGAGCGTGCCAGCGCAATGAAAAGCCGATCTTGCCACCGCGGCATCCCCGAACGCGGCGCCGGGCGCAGCGTGCGACGGGAGAGGAAAAAGGACGTGGTCATAATGTCGAAGTGCAAGCCAAGTTTGCGGGCCATTCCTAGCGCCTTGGGAATATTCGGCGACTCCATGTAACCGAAGCGCAGCAACACCCGCATGAAGGTCGAGCCGACTTGCTCGATACGCACCCTCTTGCCGGGCTCTACCCGCGGCGTGTGGGTAGTTTCAACGGAAAGGATGATGTTCTGCTCGTGCAACACCCGGTAATGCTTGAGGCTGTGCAGCAGAGCCGTCGGCGCACTTTTCGGCTCGCTGGTGAGAAACACCGCGGTGCCCGGAACCCGTTGCGGCGGTTTCCTCTCCAGCATTCTTATCAGATCGTCCAATGGGGTCTCGAGCCGCCGGGTTTTCTCAAACAGCAGTCTGCTGCCGCGACGCCACGTGTACATCACCAGCATGAGCACGCCGCCGAGCGCGAGCGGCACCCAGCCGCCTTCAACGACTTTCAACATATTGGCGGAAAGAAAAGTCAAATCAATCACCAGGAAGGGCAGCATGAGAGCGGCGGCGGCCAAGAACGACCAATGCCACATCCGCCAAATAACCACGAAGGCCATCATACAAGTGACGACCATGGTCCCGGTGACGGCAATGCCGTAAGCCGACGCAAGCGCACTCGAAGAGCGGAACAGACCCACCAGCAAAAGCACGCCGATCAGCAAGAGCGCGTTGACCCGCGGCATATAAATCTGGCCGGCTTGGTGCGCCGAGGTGTGGCGGACCTCAAACCGCGGCAACAGCCCGAGCTGGATTGCCTGACTGGTCAGCGAATACGCCCCAGTGATGACGGCTTGACTTGCGATCACCGTCGCGACTGCCGCCAGAACGACCATCGGTATGCGCGCCCAATCGGGATAAAGCAGAAAGAACGGGTTCGCGATCGCTTCGGGATGCGCGTACACGAGCGCCGCCTGCCCCAGGTAATTGATAGCGAGAGCCGGCAGGACCAGGCAGAACCAGGCCATCTGAATCGGTCGTCGTCCAAAGTGACCGAGATCGGCGTACAGCGCCTCGGCACCGGTGACGGCAAGGAACACGGCGCCCAAAGTGTAAAAAGCGACAATGCCGTGATGGAGCAAAAATTCGATGCCATACATCGGATTGAAAGCCGTCAGCACGAAAGGATCTTGCGCGACCCGGATCACACCGGGGACAGCTATAGCCACAAACCAAATCGACATAATTGGGCCGAACAGCGCCGCGATCTTTGCGGTTCCGCGCGCCTGGAACGCGAACAGAAACAGTAAAATCACGACGGTCAACGGCACGACGAAATCGTGGAACGCCGGCGTTGCGACATCGATACCTTCGATGGCGGAGAGCACCGAGAGCGCCGGCGTGATAAGCGCGTCACCATAAAACAGCGCGGCGCTGACGATGCCGAGCACGGTGACGGTGGCGGCAGCGCGAGGAATCCGTCCGACCGCGCGCGAGGCCAGCGCCATCAGCGTCAGCGTGCCACCCTCCCCGTTGTTGTCGGCGCGCAACAGAATAAGAACGTATTTCAGCGTGACAATGATAATGAGCGCCCACAGGATGAGCGAAACGATGCCCAGCAGTGCGCCGCGCATCAGATCCTGGTGCTGAGGCCCTGACGCGGCCATAACCGCCTCACGCATTGCGTAAAGCGGACTGGTGCCGATATCGCCGTAGACAACCCCGATGCTGCCGAGCCCAAGGCCCCACAGTCCGGCGCCGGAACGGGACTCGGCCGTACCGTTGGCCGGCATTTCGCTCTCAAGCGGAGCGCTGACGCTTTGAGTCATAGGGCTGGAAGCAGGAGCTCGTATCGCTTCGGAATAAACGTCGGGCGGCGGCTATACACCGTCCCGGGCCGGGTGTCATTTCTCTACACGTCCAGACGCAAATGCGCGTTAATGGGCGCGTAAAATCGACCGGCCATGCTCCCGGAGCTGTTTACGAGCCAGCCCCATTACAAGGTGCAGTTTTGATGCGTGGCAGAGTAGCCAATGGAACTTCCGGCTACAGTAACCCCGTGACCGTTTCGTCGAAAAGCTGCACAATAGCGAAGACTTATCGAGAGGGCCCGGCACTTCAGTCCACGGGAGATAGTATATGCGGGAGATCGGCCACTTTGTCGGCGGCAAAGAGGTAAAAGGGACGTCCGGCCGGTTTGGCGAGGTTTTCAACCCGAATACCGGCGAGGTTCAAGCCAGGGTTGCCCTCGCCAGGCACTCCGAGGTCGAGCACGCGATCGCGGTAGCGCAAGTGGCTCAGCCGGCCTGGGCGGCCACGAATCCCCAGCGGCGCGCTCGCGTATTGATGAAATTTCTCGAATTGGCGCAGAACGAATTTGACGCGTTGGCGCGCCTTCTCTCCGCCGAGCACGGCAAAATCTTTGCCGACGCCAAAGGCGACATCCAGCGCGGGCTCGAAGTGGTCGAATTCGCCTGCGGCATTCCACACCTTCTGAAAGGCGAATTCAGCGAGGGCGCCGGTCCGGGTATCGATCTTTTTTCCATGCGCCAGCCGCTTGGCGTCGTCGCCGGCATCACGCCGTTCAACTTCCCCGCCATGATCCCGATGTGGAAATTCGCCCCGGCGCTCGCCTGCGGCAACGCCTTCATACTCAAACCGTCGGAGCGCGATCCTTCGGTGCCGATGCGGCTCGCCGAGCTGTTGGTCGAGGCTGGCCTTCCCGCGGGCGTGCTTAATGTCGTCAATGGCGACAAGGAAGCGGTGGACGCGCTGCTCACCGACCCCCGAATCAAAGCCGTTGGCTTTGTCGGCTCGTCGGCAATCGCCGAATATGTCTACTCGACCGCCTGCGCAAACAACAAACGCGCACAATGTTTCGGCGGCGCCAAAAATCATATGATCGTCATGCCGGATGCCGACATGGATCAGGCCGTCGATGCGCTGATTGGCGCCGGATACGGCTCCGCCGGCGAGCGTTGCATGGCGGTATCGGTCGCCGTGCCGGTCGGCAAGAAGACCGCCGATATCTTGTTGGAAAAACTCGTGCCGCGGGTAGAAAGCTTGAAAATCGGTCCGTCGACCGACGCCCAGGCCGATTACGGGCCGCTGATCACCAAGCAGCACCTGGATAAGGTGAAGAGCTATGTCGATCTCGGCGTCAAGGAAGGCGCCAAGCTTGTGGTCGATGGCCGCGGGTTTAAGCTGCAAGGCTATGAAGGGGGCAATTTCATGGGTGGCTGTTTGTTCGACAACGTCACCCCGGAAATGCGCATCTACAAGGAGGAGATTTTCGGGCCGGTGCTCTCGGTGGTGCGCGCCAACGATTACGAGGAGGCTGTGCGCCTGCCGTCGGAACATGACTACGGCAATGGAGTTGCTATTTTCACCCGTGATGGCGACGCGGCACGCGACTTCGTCAGCCGGGTCGAGGTCGGAATGGTCGGAGTGAACTTCGCGATTCCGGTTCCGCTCGCCTATTACACATTCGGCGGCTGGAAGCGCTCGGGTTTCGGCGACCTCAACCAACACGGACCGGATGCGGTGCGCTTTTACACCAAGACCAAAACGGTGACCGCGCGCTGGCCGTCGGGTATAAAGCAAGGTGCCGAGTTCGTCATTCCAACCATGAAGTGAGACACGACGTCAGCGGTCAGCTCGCGGCGGCGTCTGTGAGGTACTTTTTGATAAGTAATTTCTGCTTTGCTCAACGCAATGACTAGTTCACACACGCCATTGCGGCGCGGCTGCGGTGCAGCGATGAGCGCGGCTCTCATTGTTGTCCTGTTCGCGGCGCTCCCCGGATGTGCCGGAAGCCAGCCCCAACCGGAAACCGCCGCCGCACCCCCGCCGCCTCCCCCACCGGCTCCGCCGCCAATTGAACTCGCCGGGCGCTGGCGGCTGAGCCAAGTCGGCGCCGCCGGCTGCTTCATGAACTTCGGAAGTGCTCCCGCGGCGGACCAAGGCACCATCGCACCGGAAGGCGGTTGTCCGGGAAAGTTTTTCACCAGCCGCAAGTGGACTTTTGAGCACGGCGTTCTGATCATCCGCGATCACAAGAGCGAAGCGCTGGCGCAGCTATCATTTGCCAACGGGCGTTTTGACGGTCAGGCGAACGGCGGGGCCGAGATATCCATCTCGCGCTAGAGCACGATCCCGAAAAGTGGACACCGGTTTTCGGAAAAGATCATGCTCCGTCAAAAAGCTTGAGCGGGATGACAACTCGAAGAGAAGTCATCGCGCTCTAGGGCGCGATCTCAATCGGCATCTACGAACGCAACGTTGCGCTGCGCCGATTCGCTCAGAGCGGAATATCCAGTTCCTTAGGCGGCGCGGACTTGGGGACGGTCTTGGGCGGGGACTTGGCCGGAGGCTTGGCGGCTGGGTTGTCTGCCTTGGGCAATTCGGGCACCTCGGCTTGGGCTTGCGCCGGCGGCGTCGATGCAGCGGGTTCGGCTGATTCAGCGGGTTCAGGTCGCGCCGCTTTCGGCGGCGTCGGCTCCGGCTCATCGGCATATTTTGCCAGGAGGGTGTTGGCGGCAGCGATGAGCTCGGCGCCGTCGATCTTGCGCGCGCGCATTTCCTTCAACCACGCGCTGATCACGGGCTCGGTTGCCTTGCGCCAAGCGACTACATCCTGCGCGGCCAAGACAGTGATCGAATCGCGACCGCCCACAAGGTCGGCCACCGCTCGCGCTTCCACATCCCACATGGTTCCGGCCACGCCGGCGGCCGCTTGTCCCGAGTTGGCATCGATAACCGTCTTCAGTTCGCTCGGAAGGCGGCCGTAAGTTGTTTTGTTCATCGCCAGAACGAATGTCGCAGTGCTCAACGACGACTCGGCAAAATCGGTATGCTCCTTGAGCAGATTGTCGAGCCGCAATGAGGGCACCAGATCCCAAGGATCTAGGCAGCCATCGATCACGTGACCGGCAATCGCCATGGGAAGCTGCGCGCTCG
>DATNNI010000271.1:0-11518 GCA_035601915.1 Xanthobacteraceae bacterium | reverse complement strand
TTGCGCCTCGACGAGGTGCATCACCAAATCTTTCGGACGCCTGATTGCCGCAGCCTTCGGTGCCTTAGACTCCACCACCAGCACGTCACCGTTCGGCAAGACGTAGAGCGAGCGCGGATGTTGCAATCCCTTGGCCAGCGCCTCGACCTTGAGCGCCGACGCGGCTGTCGGACTTTCGCCATCCTTCCATCCGACCACTTTGGCGATATGCGTCGGAGGCAACAGGTATTGCCGGATCTCCGGCAGGTTGGGATTGAGCCCGATCTGACTCGTGATGTCGAAGGGAGCGTCGTCGCAACCGGCAAGCGCCCACGCGGCCGCACCAAATAGCGCGGCGCGTGCGATCCATCGCGGTCCGTCGCAGGCAAAAAAGCTCACGGCCCGCCTCCGACCCGATACCGGTAAACCATCGACCAACCGAGCCAGCCGGTGAACAACAGGATCACGACGGTTAGCGCCGAAAGGGTCAAACCGAGCGGAACGACCGAAGTATAGGCGTCGCGGCTGTGGATCAACGTGTTGAATGTCGCCACTACCAGCACCGCGATATTGCCAACCGCATGCGGCCATGCCGGCGGCACCCTGCGCACCAGGCGATTGCCGAGAAAATCGACGATGCCGGCGATTGCGGCCAGCCAGCCGACCATAGTGCCGACGGTCACGAGCCATGCAGAGAAGTCCGCCCACGTTATCTCGGCGGTCTGCCAATACATCAGATCGGTCAAAAGCGTTCCGACAAAGCACGCGATCGGAATGGGCACGAGGATCGGATGAATGGGATGGCTGCCGATGCGAGCCGTCGAGCGAATAATGACGTTGCGAAATGGTGGCGGCTCCAACGTTACTTCCGGTTCGGTCTCCGAGCTTAGCAAGGCGTTACGCTCACCCGTAGCGGCGCTAACGCTCGCGCTGCCAACGGAATTCCGATCTGCTTGCACGGAGTGCCTCGCGATTAGACCGCCACAGGGCCCGAGTTTGCGTTGATAACGCCTCCTCCCGTTGTTCGTTCAAATGGACGCGGCCCATTGCCATGCTTGAAAGCCTTGCTCCGTCAAAGGGCGCGCTCGCACCTTCGAGTGAAGTTCGCTAAGTGTGAAGGGCATTTGCTAGGTTTTGGACTTCACGGGTGATCAAGGTTCCGAGCATCGCCATTGTGGGCGGCGGTCTTGCCGGGTTGGCGGTGGCGGCGGCGCTCGCCAAATTCGGCTTCGCCGCTGAGGTTTTCGAGGCCGCGCCGCATCACGCCGAGATTGGCGCCGGCGTCAATGTCAGCCCACAGGCGATCCGGGTGTTGCGCGCAATCGGGCTTGGCGAGGCCGTCGCCGCGGTGGCCAATGTCGCGCCCGGGGTGCTCACGCGTGACATTCACTCCGGCGCCGCGCTCGACTATCGCGATCACGCGAGTGTGGAGACGCGTTTCGGCGCGCCGCTCTGCACTTTCCATCGCGCCGATCTACTCGAAGCGCTGGCGTATGGCCTCGATCGCCGCCGCATTCATCTTGGGCATCGCCTGGTCGCCATGGACGAGGGGACGGACGGCGTCGAATTGCGTTTTGCCAACGGCGTCACCCGTGACGCGGAGCTTTTACTCGCGGCCGACGGCATTCACTCGCAGGTGCGGCGCACGCTCTATGGTGACGATCATCCCTCCTATACCGGACAGATGGTGTGGCGGGCGCTTGTTGCCGGCGCGAGAGTCCCGGCCGGCGTGCTCGATCCATCGGGCCACGTTCAGTGGCTCGGATCGGGCCGCCACTTCTTCGCTTATTACCTGCGGGGCCGCGACGTGGTGAACATCGTCACCCAGCAAGACACCGAGCAATGGGTCGAGGAGGGCTGGTCGATACCGGGCGATGTGGCAGAGATGCGCACGAGCTTCCCCAATCCCGAACCGCGGCTTGCGGCGCTCATTGACGCGGCGACGGCGTGCTCGAAATGGGGCCTGTTCCTGCGTCCGCTCACCGAGAATTGGGGCCACGGCCGCATCCAGCTCATTGGCGACGCCGCGCATGCAATGTTGCCCAACGCCGGGCAGGGCGCCGCTCAGGCGTTCGAAGATGCCTATATTCTCGCGCGCTGGCTTGCCACGCTGCCGGCCGATCCAGTCGCGGCCATGGAAAACTTTCGCCGCGTCCGCATTCCGCGGGTGCACGCGGTCCAGCGCAGCTCGTCATTTATCGTGCGGGCCAAGCATGATTACGATCCGCGAGGGCCGGACATCGCGGCGAAAGTCGACGCCGTCGAGGCCATGGCATGGATCTGGGGGTATGATGCCGTCGCGAACTGGAACCGGGAACCGGCGGTGCCGGCCGGTCCGTAGAACAGTTAGTGGTCCGATTCTAACATTCGCATCCCAGTTCGGCAGCCTATCATGCGAATGTTAGAATCAAAGGACCACTAGCAAATATAAGTCGTAGGGAGCTTTGGATTTGACCTTCGCTTCGCAAACTCGCGGCCCGGGGGGTAGCGAACGTCAAATCCGCTCCACTAGCCGCCGGTGACGCTCATGTGGCGCGCAAGCGCCGGCCGGCGATGGCGCCGGTCGATGACGAAATCGTGGCCCTTGGGCTTGCGCGCGATAGCCGCGTCAATCGCGTCCTGCAGAAGTTCGTTGCCTTCGGAAGCGCGTAACGGCTTGCGCAAATCGGCGGCGTCGGCCTGACCAAGGCACATATAAAGAGTACCGGTGCAGGTCACGCGCACCCGGTTGCACGATTCGCAGAAATTGTGGGTCAGCGGGGTGATAAAGCCAAGCCGCCCCCCCGTTTCGGCAACACGCACGTAACGTGCCGGGCCGCCGGTACGGTAATCCAGATCTTCAAGCGTAAATCGCTGGGCCAAACCCGCGCGCACCATCGAGAGCGGCAAGTATTGGTCGAGACGGCCTTCGCCGACATCGCCGAGCGGCATGACTTCGATCAGCGTCAAATCCATGCCGCGCCCGTGCGCCCACTCGATCAGGCGGGGCAGTTCATCCTCATTCGCGCCCTTGAGCGCGACGGTGTTGATCTTGACGTGCAGGCCGGCGGATTGCGCAGCGTCAATCCCGGCGAGCACCTCATTCAAAGCGCCCCAGCGCGTAATGTTACGGAATTTGCCGGCATCGAGCGTATCGAGCGAGACATTTATGCGCTTGATGCCCAGGGCTGCGAGATCGGCGGCATATTTGACGAGCTGCGAGCCGTTCGTTGTGAGCGTGAGTTCTTCAAGGCGGCCGGATTGGAGATGTCGAGACAGCGTCGAGAACAAGGTCATGATGCCGCGGCGCACCAGTGGCTCGCCGCCGGTGAGGCGAAGCTTGCGTACGCCGCGCGCGACGAACGCGGAGCAGAGCCGGTCGAGCTCTTCAAGCGTGAGCAAATCGGCCTTCGGCAAAAAGGCCATGTGCTCGTTCATGCAATAGACGCAGCGGAAATCGCAGCGGTCGGTCACGGAGACGCGCAGATATGTTATCTCGCGGCCGAACGGATCGATCAGCGTCGGACGAGCAATGCTCCCATCGAGGGCGCAATCAAATTCCGGGATAGGCAAGGGTTCCACCATCCACGCGGTCCATCGGCAGGCGTTTTCGGTGCCCAAAGCTCCACATGAGCTTCGTCAGGCGCGACCGGCACACTACCACATATAGGTCAGCGTTCCAGTCCGATAAAGTCCTGACTATCCAAGGCATTATTGACGAAGCCGAGGTCAGTGATCGCGGCCGGAAGCTGCGCGAAGGAGCTTATGACCCGATCGGGTCGCAGTGAGGCGATGGGCACATCAGTATAGCCGAAATCAACCGCCACGATCGGCACGGCGGCCGCCCGGGCGGTGTTCACGTCGGTCGGCGAATCCCCGATCATGATTGCGCGCTTCGGGTCGCCGCCGGCGCGCATGACGGTCGCGCGGAACACCTGCGGGTTGGGCTTCTGAATACCGAAAGTGTCTTGACCGCATATCGCGGCGAAACGCCGGCTGAGCCCGAGCTTATCCAACAGGCGCGTGGCGAGCCATTCGAGCTTGTTGGTGCATATCGCGAGCCGGTGACCCGCCGCGGCAAGCCGATCGAGCACTTGCTCGACTGCGGGGAAGGGGCGGGAGCGGTCTGCAATATGCTCGGCGTAGTGGGCGACGAACGCCGTGTAGAGCTCATCCACACCGGCCGGCGAGCAGTCCCGTCCTTCGGCCGCCAGCGCGCGTTCGATCATGCCTCTCGCCCCGCCGCCGATCAGCGGACGCGCGGCGTCGAAACGCACCGCCGGCAGATCGTGGCGGACAAGCGTAAAATTGAGCGTGTCGATCAGATCGGGGGCGGTATCAACAAGCGTGCCGTCGAGATCGAAAACCAGGGTCAGCATGGTTTTGCCTAACCGGCGAGGACCTCAGGCGCAAGCGTGCGTGCCGTCGGGGTTATCCGATTTCGTTGATTTTGCAGCTTGTTCGTTAACCGCCAGCCGATTCCATTGCCACCGCTTTTGCCCTACACAGCAGCGATGGATATCGAATCGTACAAACGTGCCGCTGCGGCTCGCGCCGTGGATTTCGTAAAGCCGGGCATGCGGCTTGGGCTCGGGACCGGCTCGACCGCCGCTCATTTTGTTGATCTTTTGTCGGAGCGAGTCCGTGCGGGTCTGGATGTCGTCGCGGTGCCGACCTCGGAAGCGACACGTGAGCGCGCGGCGCGCGGCGGCATCGCGCTGACGACCCTGGACGAAACTCCACAACTGGATCTGACCGTCGATGGCGCCGACGAGGTGGCGCCGGACCTGAGCCTGATCAAGGGCGGCGGCGGCGCGCTCTTGCGCGAGAAGATCGTCGCCGCTGCCTCAGCGCGGATGATTGTGATCGCCGATGAATCGAAATGGGTATCGGTGCTCGGTCAATTCCCATTGCCCATCGAAATTTCGCCGTTCGGTTCGGTTGCGATTTGGCGCGCGGTCGAGGCCGCCAACGCCGATGCCGGCTGTCCGGGGCCTATCGCAATGCGTCAGGGACGAGACGGTCGCCCGTTCGAGACTGACGGTGGGCACTGGCTTCTCGATGCCAAGCTGCAGCGCATTCCCGATCCGCCGGCATTGGCAGCCCGCCTCGCCCAAATTCCGGGAGTGATGGAGCATGGGTTGTTCATCGGCCTGGCGCACACTGCCGTCCTCGCCGGCCCGAACGGGGTACGCCTCGTCGAACGACCCTGAAATCCCTACATAACGTCCCAAACGCTTTTGGTGTCCGCATGTCCGATTACGATGTCGACCTGTTTGTTATTGGTGGAGGCTCGGGCGGTGTGCGTGCCGCGCGCATGGCGGCGCAGCACGGCGCGCGCGTCATGCTTGCGGAAGAATACCGCGTCGGTGGTACCTGCGTCATTCGAGGCTGTGTGCCGAAAAAGCTATTGGTCTATGCCTCGCGTTTCCGCGCTGAGTTCGAGGACGCCGCGGGCTATGGCTGGGACGTTGCGCACGCGACGTTCGATTGGCGGACACTGATCGCCAACAAAGACAAAGAGATCGCGAGGCTCGAAACCGCGTATACCACCACACTCGAAAAAGCCGGCGTTGCCATCGTCAAGCAACGAGCGGTGTTGGCCGATGCTCACACGGTTGAGCTCGCCGACGGCAAGCGCGTCCGCTCCGCTTACATTCTGATCGCCACCGGTGGCGCGCCGACTTACGGCGATCCCATTCCCGGCATCGAGCATGCGATCTCCTCCAACGAGGCATTCCATTTGGAGCGGCTGCCATCGCACGTGCTGATTCAGGGCGGCGGCTATATCGCGCTGGAGTTTGCCGGCATTTTTGCCGGCCTCGGTTCGCGCGTGACGCTCGTGTACCGCGGCGACAAGTTGTTGCGCGGTTTTGATGACGACGTTCGGCAACACGTGCGCACCGACATGGAAAAGCGGGGTATTCGCGTCCTGACCGGTTGCAAGGTTGCGACGATCGAGCGAACCGAGTCTCACTTCGTCGCCGGGCTCACCGGCGGCACGCAAGTCAGGGCCGACTGCGCCATGTTCGCCACCGGGCGGGCCCCCAATATCGCCAAACTCGGCTTGAAGGGGGCCGGCGTCACGATTGCCGACAACGGTGGCATCGCCGTCGACGAATATTCGCGCACCAGTGCCGGAAGCATCTATGCCATCGGTGACGTCACCAACCGCGTCAATCTCACGCCGGTCGCCATCCGCGAAGGCGCCGCCTTCGCCGATACGGTGTTTGGCGGGAAGCCAACGGTGGTCGACCTCACTAATGTGCCGACGGCCGTCTTCTCAGAGCCGGAGGTCGGCGCCGTAGGGCTCACCGAGGCGGAGGCCCGCGCGCGGCTTCCGCAGACCGACATTTACCGGGCGATGTTTCGGCCGCTGAAAGCGACCTTGTCGGGCCGCGACACCACGGTGCTGATCAAGCTCGTCGTCGACGGGCAGAGCGACCGCGTCGTCGGCTGCCACATCGTGGGGGAGGCCGCCGCCGAAATGGTTCAGGTGGCCGCGATTGCCGTAAAGATGAAGGCGACGAAG
This sequence comes from Xanthobacteraceae bacterium, assembly GCA_035601915.1. Classification (GTDB taxonomy): domain Bacteria; phylum Pseudomonadota; class Alphaproteobacteria; order Rhizobiales; family Xanthobacteraceae; genus BOG-931. The sequence goes on along the minus strand of DATNNI010000271.1, from coordinate 5,028 downwards.
GCAGATTTCGACGCCACGATGGCGCTTCATCCGACCACGGCCGAGGAGCTGGTCACCATAAGGAATAAAACAGCGAGCTACGCGCGCGAAGCCGCGGAATAGGCGGCTTTTTCCGCCCTGTCGTATGATATAGCCCCGCTGTATATATGCGCCGTCATTCCGGCGAAGCCGCATAGCGGCGAGAGCCGGAATCCATAACCACCGGTCGTGAATATGGATTCCGGGCTCGCCCTTCGAGCGCCCGGAATGACGCTGGAGACGTTGATGTCGAAACGAACAAACGCGGCGAAGTGGAGCCCGGATTCATGGCGCAAAAAGCCGATTGTCCAGGTCCCGGAATACCCGAGCGGCGCGGCTTTGGCCGAGGTCGAGGCGCAGCTCGCGAGCTTTCCGCCGCTGGTTTTTGCCGGCGAGGCGCGCAACCTTAAACGATCGCTGGCGAGCGTTGCCGCCGGCGACGCTTTCCTGCTGCAAGGCGGCGACTGCGCGGAAAGTTTCGCCGAGCACGGCGCCAATAACATTCGCGACTTCTTCCGCTTGTTCTTGCAGATGGCGGTGGTGCTGACCTACGCCGCTGCTTCACCGGTAGTGAAGGTCGGGCGCATCGCCGGGCAGTTCGCCAAGCCGCGGAGTTCTCCGACCGAGAAGCGCGACGGCAAGGAGCTGCCGGCTTATCGCGGCGACATCATCAACGGCACCGATTTCACCGCGGAGTCGCGCACGCCCGACCCGCGCCGGCAGCTCGAGGCCTATCGGCAGTCCGCGGCGACCTTGAACCTCCTGCGTGCGTTCGCGACCGGCGGATACGCGAACCTGTCGAACGCGCATCAATGGATGCTGTCCTTCGTGAAGGACTCTCCACAGTCGAAACGTTATCAGGAGCTCGCCGGTCACCTGACCGAAGCGCTCGATTTCATGCGCGCCTGCGGCGTTGATCCGGAAATCCACCCGGAGATGCGCACGACCGACTTTTTCACCAGCCATGAAGCTTTATTGCTCGGCTTCGAACAGGCCTTTACCCGCGTCGATTCCACGACGGGGGACTGGTACTGCACGTCGGGCCACATGCTGTGGATCGGCGATCGCACCCGGTAAAGCGACCACGCCCACGTGGAATTCTGCCGCGGCATCAGGAATCCACTCGGCTTGAAGACCGGTCCGACGCAGAAGCCCGATGAGCTGCTCAAGCTTATCGACATCCTCGATCCCGACAACGAGCCCGGCCGCCTGACGCTGATCTGCCGCATGGGCGCGGACAAGGCCGCCGAACATCTGTCGCGCCTCCTGCGCGCGGTGAAGCGCGAGGGCCGCAACGTGGTGTGGTCGTGCGATCCGATGCACGGCAACACCATTACCTCGATGACCGGGTACAAGACGCGGCCATTCGATCAAATCCTCAAGGAGGTGCGGACGTTTTTCCAGGTGCATGCCGCCGAAGGCACCTATGCCGGCGGCGTACATCTGGAAATGACGGGGCAGAATGTCACCGAATGCACCGGCGGCGCGCGCGCAATCAGCGACGAGGACCTCAACGACCGTTATCACACGGTGTGCGATCCCAGGCTCAACGCCGAGCAATCGCTCGACCTCGCATTCCTGCTCGCCGATCTCTTGAAGGCCAAGCGTTCGCTCGCGGCTAAGCCGCTGCCGGCCGTCGCCGGCCCTTAAGGAGCGGCAAACCTTCGCTATGAACGAGCGCCTTGACGACCGCGTTGCCATTGCCGTGGCGCAGCTCAACCCCGTCGTCGGCGACGTTACCGGCAATCTCGAGCGCGCCCGCGCGGCGCGCGCGCAAGCGTCCCGCGACGGCGCCGACGTTGTCGCCTTCTCTGAACTCTTTATCGCCGGTTATCCGCCGGAGGATCTGGTGCTCAAGCCGGCCTTCCAGGCCGCGTGCCGCGCCGCTGTCGAAACGCTGGCGCGCGAAACTGCCGACGGCGGGCCCGGCGTGCTTATCGGCACGCCCTGGGTCGAGGACAAGAAGCTCTACAATGCCTACGCACTCCTGACCGGCGGGCGCATTGAAGCGATCCGCTACAAGGTGGACCTCCCGAATTACGGCGTGTTTGACGAGAAGCGGGTGTTCGCTGCTGGGCCGCTGCCGGGTCCCATCGTCATCAAGGGAATCCGCGTCGGCATCCCGATTTGCGAGGATATTTGGGGACCGGAGGTGGTCGAGTGCGTAGCGGAAACGGGCGGCGAAATTCTGCTCGTTCCGAATGGCTCGCCTTATTGGCGCGGCAAGACCGAAGAACGCCTCAACATTGTGCTTAATCGCGTGGTCGAAACGGGGTTGCCGCTCATTTACGTGAATCAAGTCGGCGGCCAGGACGAGCTCGTCTTCGATGGCGCTTCGTTTGCGGTGAATGCCGACCGCTCGATCGGTTTCCAACTACCCGAATTCCAGAAAGCGGTGGTGACGACGCATTGGACGCGCGTTGACGGAGTTTGGCGCTGCAAGCAAGGGGTGATGGCCGCGGCCGCGGAGTTGGATCGGGCCGATTACACCGCCTGCATGGTGGGCCTGCGCGACTACGTCGATAAGAACGGGTTTAAGGGCGTCGTGCTCGGCCTTTCCGGCGGCGTTGATTCTGCATTGTGCGCGGCGCTTGCTGTTGACGCGCTCGGTGCCGAGCGGGTGCGCTGCGTGATGCTGCCGTACCGCTACACCTCACAAGAGTCGCTCGACGACGCCGCGGCGATCGCGCGCGCTCTCGGCGTTCGCTACGACATCGTGCCGATCGAGCGGGCGGTGAGCGGACTGGACGCATCCCTTGGCGAAATTTTTGCCGGTGCGCCGACCGATGTCACCGAAGAGAACCTGCAATCGCGTGCCCGCGGCACCATCCTGATGGCGATCTCCAACAAGTTTGGGCTCATGGTGGTGACGACCGGGAACAAGTCCGAAATGTCGGTTGGGTACGCCACGCTCTACGGTGACATGAATGGCGGCTTCAATCCGATCAAGGATCTTTACAAGACCGAGGTCTATCGCCTGGCGAAGCTGCGCAACCGCTGGAGGCCGGCAGGTGCCCGCGGTCCGGATGGGCCGGTGATGCCCGAAAATGTGATCACGCGCGCGCCAAGCGCCGAGTTGCGTGAAAACCAGACCGACCAGGATACGTTGCCACCCTACGATGCGCTCGATCAAATCCTCGAACGCTTGGTCGAACGTGAGGAACCGGTCGCGGCCATTGTCGCCGCCGGCTTCGATCGGGCGACGGTGATGAAAATCGAGCGCATGCTCTATCTTGCCGAATACAAGCGCCGGCAGGCCGCGCCGGGCGTCAAAGTGACATTGAAGAATTTCGGCCGCGACCGGCGTTATCCGATCACCAGCCGGTTTCGCGATCCCGGAACCGATCCTGCGGCATCCGAAACCGCGGCGCCGAAGAGTCCGATCACGGCCAAAGCCGGGAGTCAGGATTTTTAAGACGGCGTTCTCGCTTTGCCACCGCGCAAATCAATACCGCAATATCACGCCGGCGCGCAGATAAGGACCGAGGCGGTTGAATGAGTCGATGGCCGCGCCCGCGGCCGCCGTCCATTCGAATCCACTCAAGCGAAATGCCGTGATGTGCGCACCAAGCCGCCATTCGTGATAGTCGATGCACCACAGCGCTTGCGCTTCCGGACCGGCAAAGAAGCTATCGTATAAGCGCCAGCCGGTAGCGGCCCGTGCCGAGCCGATCAGTGCGATGGAGGCGACGGAGCCATCGAGCGCGATCATGCTCAGGTCGCTGGGCTGGTACCACCCCTCAACGTTCATCTGCGCGCCGGTATAAAATCCGCGCAACAGGCTTTTAGGATCATAAGGCGAGAGCTTGTAATCCTGGACGATGGGGCCAACGTAGAAACCGACAAAAGCGTTGTTATCGTTCATTCGCCAGCCAGGCAGAACCGATCCGGACAGTTGCGTCACGCGCACGTCGGTGTGAAGTCCGCCGGACGGATAAGTGTAGACGCCGCCGTTGGCGAGCAGCTTCGTCGCGAAGCTATCGTGATCAAGGCCGGCAGGCGCCCAAATTCCTCCGGCATTACCGAAAACGCCGTAGAACCGCAGATCGCTGTACCCGGAAAAAAGGTCGCCGCCGCCGAAAAGCAGAAGCGACGGATTACTCGGCCCGTCTCCATCAGCAAGCGCAGCGGCGCAAGAAACTATCGTCGCGGCGAAGGCCGCCGCGAAACGCAACAAACAAACCACAGAGGCCGCTCCCCCCGGTGCGCCTCAACTCCCGCCGCCGCTAAAAGCTACCGGGACGTGTATTGTGTGTCGAGAAGATTCATTACTTCAGGTTGCGGATTGGACTGCAACCTCCACGCGTGAGATCGCGATTGCTACACGCTGACGGCGCCCTCGGGCGTTAAGGCCAAAGCCGGCGGCTCGCCAATTCTGCGCCTTGCACAAGCGCTTCCAGTTTTGCCCAGGCGATCATCGGATGGACCCGGCCGCCGAGGCCGCAATCAGTACAGGCAATGACGCGTTCGCGGCCGACGGCGTCGGTAAAACGCAGGATGCGTTGCGCGACGAGTTCAGGATGCTCGACCACATTGGTCGCATGGCTGACGACTCCGGGTAGGATTATTTTGTCGCCCGGAAGCTTGACGTCCTCCCACACGTTCCACTCGTGCTCGTGGCGGACATTACCGGCCTCGAATGAATAAGCCTGACACTTGACCGCCAGCATAACGTCGACAATGTCGCGCATCGGAATGTCGGTCGTGTGCGGTCCGTGCCAGCTGCCCCAACACAAATGAAAGCGGACGAGGTTCTCAGGCAGTCCGCGGAGCGCGTGGTTGAGCGCCTCGATCCGCACCATGGTGAACTTCTTGTAGTCTTCCACGGTCGGTTCGGGATTGATCATGTCCCAGTTTTCGGCGATCGCCGGATCGTCGAGCTGTAAAACCAACCCGGCATCGGTGATGGCTTTGTATTCTTCGTGCATCGCATCGGCGCAGGCGAACAGGAATTCTTCGTCCGTTTTGTAATAGTTGTTGGCGAACCGCATCAGGCTCGCCGGCGCAACC
>DATNNI010000270.1:0-18140 GCA_035601915.1 Xanthobacteraceae bacterium | reverse complement strand
AAAGCCGCTCCCGCCTTCGCAGTCGTCGACATGCGGCTCGGCGATGGTAACGGCCTCGACGTCATTTCCGCCATGAAAAGACGCCGGCCGGAAGCGCGTGCCATCATCCTCACCGGCTACGGCAATATCGCGACCGCGGTGAACGCGGTGAAACTCGGCGCGGTCGATTATCTCGCCAAGCCGGTCGATGCCGATGACGTCGCGGCAGCACTGCTCGCGCTCGACAACAAAAAAATCGAACCGCCGGAAAATCCGATGTCGGCCGACCGCGTGCGCTGGGAGCACATCCAGCGCATTTACGAATTATGCGGCCGTAACGTTTCGGAAACCGCGCGCCGCCTCAATATGCATCGGCGCACCTTGCAGCGGATACTCGCCAAACGCGCCCCGAAATAGCGCGACGGACCACGCAATTTTAGGGAATTTTATTACTGCGATTAAACTATAATCGCGGCGATCGCGAACAAACGCGTCGGATTCCATCAGCGCGTTAATGTAAATTTCCATGACTTCACCGATTATTCGGGAGAATTTATTACTGCAATTGCTAGATGGCTCACATGCTTGGACAGGCGCTCGCGGCGGATGACGGAAAATCGGAGGGTGTGAAGGATACCGCACGCGCGCCGCGCCTTCTCGTCATTGACGACGATACTCTTCATCGAATGATCATTTGCCGGGCCGCGGCCAAGTCGGGCTACGTTCCCGTCGGCGCGGCAAGCCACCACGAGGCGGCAAAGCTTTCGCAGGAGGGCGTGTTCGACTGCATCACGCTCGATATTGCGCTCGGTGACCGCGGGGGTGCGGTGACTTTGCTCCGGCATTTCGCCGCCGTTGCGTCCAAGGCGCCGATCATTGTCGTCAGTGCGTGCGACGACGAGACCTTGCGCGAGATATTGCGTCTCGCCCGGTCGCTGAAACTCAACGTTGCCGAGCCAGTACCCAAGCCGGTGGATCTGACCATCCTGCGGTACATGCTGGACGGGTTTCGCACCCAGCCAGCCGGCGCCGAAAATCTGGCATAGCGCCGCGCGCAAGGGGCGGCTGCTACTTCGACTCCGCCTCATAGACGCCGTTCCAATCCGGCGGCGGCGGATCGTGCTGGTAGGCCTCGATCCGCTCGAGATACATGTCGTACAAGCCGTCAACGCCGAAGCTGTTGGCGAGCTTGCGGCAGCGTTCTATCAGCGCCTTGGTCGCATCCCATTGCTGCTTGCGATAGGTCGCGAGCATCTGCGCGTTGAGTTCGCGCAATTCCTTACAACCCGGGTCATCGTCAATTTCCGCGCGGCCGAGCACGGTGAACACCGCCTCCGGCTGCTTCTTGCCCTTCACCTGAATAAGGTCGATTTCCATGGTGGCGAATTTTTCGCGCGCTTTCTCCGCCGTGCGCGAACCGATCACCATGGAAAGGCGATAATCCTTGGTCCGCGATTCCAGGCGCGAGGCGACATTGACGGTGTCGCCGAGCACTGAATAGTTGAAGCGAAAATCGGAGCCCATATTGCCGACGACGCACGGACCGGTATTGAGCCCGATACCCACGCGTAACGGCATGTAAACGCTACCGTTAGCTTCGGCCTCGCGTCTGAGTTCGACGTTCAGGGTTTCAGCACGCGCCAGCATTTCCAGCGCGGCTTCGCAGGCATTGGCTTCGTGCTCTGCATCGTCCATCGGCGCATTCCAAAACGCCATGATGGCGTCGCCGATATATTTGTCGATCGTACCTTTGCGCTCGAGGATGGCGTTGGTCAGCGGGGTGAGAAAGCGATTCATCAGGTGAGTGAGGCCGTGGGGATCGTCTTTGTAATGCTCCGAAATCGCAGTAAAGCCGCGTACGTCGGAGAATAGAATGGTCATCCGCCGCTCCTCGCCGCCGAGCACCAGTTTTTCCGGCGACCGGGCGAGCTGCTCGACCAGCTGCGGCGAGAGATAAAAGCCGAAGGCGGAACGGATTTGCTGACGCTGCTGCTGCTCACGGAAATAATTGACGAACGTGAGTACGAGATAAATCAGCCAGCAGGACATCAGCGGGTAGGTGAAGTCGATAAGCAGATCGTGCGCAACGAAGAAATACCATGACATGCCGACCATTCCGGCGATCAGGAGCGCGCCGAGCACAATAACGGTGAAAGCGGACAGTAGAGGCGCAGCAGTGATGATCGCCAGACCGATCACGATTGCCGCCGCGAGCTCCGCGGCAATGCTCCAGCTCGGCGAAGCCAACAACTGGCCGCCAAGGATGTCTTCGAGGATCTGTGCGTGAATCTCGACGCCCGCGACTACCGGATCAAGCGGCGTAGTCTTGGTGTCGAGCAGGCCGATAGCCGAGGTGCCGATCAACACCAGCCGCCGACCCACCCGGTCGGCGGTTACGCGCCCTTGCAGCACGTCCTTGGCTGAGACGGAGCGGGCCGGATCGTGATGATTGAAGTAAATCCACAGTCGTCCGTTGCCGTCGGTCGGCAGGACGAAGCCGTTCATCACGACGTTCTCCACGCCCGCGGCGTCGGCACGGATCAGCGCCGAATCGGAATTGGCGGCCACGCGCAACATATCGAGCGTCAACGCCGGGACGATTCCACCCGCGGCTTGCATAATCACCGGCGCGCGGCGCACGATGCCATCGCGCTCCTCGGCCATGGTGAACACGCCGCGCCCGGCGGAGGCGCTTTCGATGACCGGAATATTGCGGAGCAGGCTCGGATAATTATCGAGGAAACGACTCGGATCTGGACCCAGCACGGCATAGCCAGGTTCTGAGGCGTTGTTTGGCGCCGCGGCGGCCGCTGTCGTCGACACCGATTGGCCGACGACGACGCGGGAATTTTTGATCGCGCCGGAGAAAATCTCATCGTTGCTTGGCAGGCTGTCTAGTTTGGCGCGAGTCGCGGCGTCGAGGTCGCGCAGCGACGAAGCAACGCTGGCGGGAGACATACGGTCGGGTTCGGGAAAAACAATATCGAAGCCGATCACCGCGGCGCCCAGCTGTGTCAGGTGCGTCACCAGATCGGCCATGACCGTTCGCGGCCACGGCCATTGGCCGATTTCCCTGAGGCTCGCTTCGTCGATATCGACGATGACGACCGGCCTTATTGTCTGTTGGCGCGGCCGCAGAACTTGAAAGAAGTCGAATACGCGAAGCCGTATCTCCTGCAGCGGGCCCGGGTCGACGATGCGCAACGGGACCAGCGCGAACAGCAGCACGATACACACGGCGCGCGCGATGCCGAACTTTCGCGCCCAGCGAGCGATCAACCTCATGTCAACCGGTTCCGCGTTGCAGGTTTCGCTTATAGCAGGCCGGTTAGCCGCGGCGAAAGCGAACGCACCGTGCTACGGCAAGTTCTTCGTGCCGGTCGGTTTGCTCGGCGCCTTGTCGCCTTGAGTGCCGTCTTACCTCTCCCGGAAAGCGCGCATGAGCTGATCGTGCAGCGGCTTTATCAGATAGGAGAGCATGGTGCGCTGGCCGGTCTGAATAAAAGCTTCGACCGGCATTCCCGGCGTTAGCCTTACATTGCCCAGCCGGGTGATTTCGTCGGGCGTCATGGCGATGCGCACGACATAATAGGTCTGCCCGGTGCGTTGATCCGCGCTGGTATCGGCGGCAACCCGCGCCACGGTACCGTTGATCTCAGGCGTGGTGCGGATGTCGAACGCCGAGAAGCGAAGCAGAACCGGCTGGCCGAACTGCACCTTGTCGATATCTTTGGGATCGACCTTCGCTTCGACCAACAAGGTGTCGGTTTCGGGAACGATCAGCATGATCGGATCGCCGGCGGCGACGACGCCGCCCACGGTATTGGCGGTCGACTGAAAGACGACGCCGTCTTGCGGCGCCCGAATATCGGTGCGCTTGAGCTGGTCCTCAGCGGCAACCTTGCGCTCGACATATTCGCCGATCTTGCCGTCAGTCTCGCGCAGCTCCTTGGCGACGTCGCTAGACAGGTCCTGATCGACCTGGAGAACCTGTAATTCGGTCTCTGCGATCTTGCCTTTGGCCTGAGCGGCGGAAGCAATGAGCTGCCCGCGCTCGCCTTGCAGCCGCGCGGTTTCGCGCTCCAATGCCGTCAGTTTGTCGATCGGAATAAGGTTCTTCTTCCACAATTCACGCATGCCGCCGAGCTCTTGCTCGATCAGTTCCGTCTCCTTGGTCTTGGCGGCCTGTTGCGCTTCAAGGCCGCGGATCTCTTCTTGCAATTGAGCGATCCGCTGCCGCAATTGTTGCTTTTGTCCCAGCCGGGCGGTCCGCCGCAACTCGAAGAGCTTGCGTTCGCTCGCCAATGCTTCCTGCACGTCGGCATCGGCGGTCTTGTCCGCGAGCTCTTTGGGCGTACCGACTGTGTCGGCGCCGTCGCGCTCGGCCGCCAGGCGCGCTTTGCGGGCGTAAAGCTCGATCAGTCCCTTCTGGACGATCGCCAGGTTGGCGCGGGTCACGGTTTCATCGAGCCGCACGAGCGTATCGCCGGCCTTGACGCGATCGCCATCGCGCACGCGCACTTCGCCGACCACGCCTCCCGTCGGGTGCTGCACCTTCTTCACGTTGGAATCGACGACCACGAACCCCGGCGCTATCAGCGCGCCGGCAATCTCGGCGGTCGACGCCCAGCCGCCGAGGCCGACGGCGAGAATCGCGACGACGACGCTGCCGACGACGACATGCCGGCGTATGGAAGATCGGGCGCTGCGCGTTTCGGTCTTCACGCCGCGCCTTCCTGATCCGGCACGACTTTCAGGGCGCGCGGAGCCGCACTTGCCGGTATGACCCGGTTGAGTACTTCTTCCTTCGGCCCGAATTGCTGCTGGCGGCCTTTGCCCATCACCAGAATATAATCCACCCCGGCGATGGCGCTCGGGCGGTGCGCGACCACGATGGCAACGCCGCCCCGGTCGCGAACACCGACGATCGCCCGGGTCAGTGCTTCGTCGCCTTCGGCATCGAGGTTGGAATTCGGCTCATCGAGCACGACCAGGAAGGGATCGCGGTAGAGCGCGCGCGCAAGCGCGATGCGCTGCGCCTGCCCGGCGGAAAGCCCGCTGTTGTTGTCCCCGACATGGGTCTCGTATCCGTCGGGCAGATTGACAATGAGATCGTGAACGCCGGCGGCTTGCGCGGCGGCGAGTACGGCCTCGGCATTCGGCGGGTCTTCGAACCGGGCGATGTTTTGCGCCACGTTGCCGGGAAACAATTCAACGTCCTGCGGCAGATAGCCGATATGACAGCCGAGCGCTTCGGGCGACCATTGATCGAGGCTGGCGCCATCGAGGCGCACACTGCCGCGCACCGGCGTCCACACTCCGACCAGCATGCGCGCCAGCGACGATTTTCCCGATGCGGTCGGCCCGATCACACCGAGCGCCTTACCGGCGGCGAGCGAAAAGTTCACGTCCTGACAAACGACCTTCTGTTCGCCGGGAGGGGTGACGGCCGCATTCTGCACCAGAAGCGTTTTCTCCGGCGGCTGTAGCGGCATCGGCTCGCTCCGCGCCGGCAGGTTGCCGAGCAAACGCGACAGCCGCTGCCAGCTTTGCCGGGCGGCGACAAAGCCCCGCCAGTTGGCGATGGCGAGGTCGACCGGAGCGAGCGCGCGCCCGCCCAGGATGGAGCCAGCGATGATAATGCCGGCGGTCGATTCCTGATGGATCACAAGCCAGGCGCCCACCGCGAGGATGGCCGATTGCAAGAGCAGCCGCAGGATCTTCGAAAGCGAGCCAAGTCCGCCGACCACGTCGCTGGCCCGGCCGCTGGAAGCCACATAGTTGCGATTAATGTCGCTCCAGCGCTTGGCGATGCGGTCGACCATGCCCATGGCGGTGATGGCTTCGGCGTTGCGGCGGCTCGCGTCCATCAGCGCGTTGCGCGCGGCGGCGAGCTGGGTGGCGCGGCCGGTCGGATGTCGTGTTCGCATCTCTGTTACAACCGTAACGGCGATGAGAATGACCGCACCGGTTAGCGCGGTCAGGCCGATATAGGGGTGGAAAAGGAAGCAGATGGCGAGATAGACCGGCATCCACGGCAAATCGAACAAAGCTACCGGTCCGATGCCAGACAGAAAGCCTCGCACCGTATCGAGATCGCGGATCGGCTGGGTGCCGCCGCTCTTGCTGCCGAGTTTCAGAGGCAGGCGGACGATGATCTCATAGACGCGTGTGCTCATCGCCTCGTCGAGGCTATGGCCGATGCGCACCAGGATGCGGCTGCGGATCGCGTCGATGAATCCCTGCGCAGCATAAAGGCCGGCCGCGAGGATCAATAAGGCGACGAGCGTTGGGACGGAGCGGCTCGGCAACACCCGGTCATAAATCTCAAGCATGAACAACGCGCCGGTAAGCATCAGCACGTTGCTCATTCCGCTGAATAGCGCGACAGCGAGGAAGGCGCGGCGGCAAGCGGCTAGCGCGGCGCCAAGCTCGGAAGCTGCGAAATTTTGCCCCGGCGGGCGTGGGAGCTGCGTCATCGCGGAGTGCCTGGCACCAACCGAGTATATCACGACCCAGCCTACCAATGGTTATCCATCGGCGGGGTCATCATAGCTTGGTTTACGCCAAACGGCATCCATGCCGGGCGGGAACTGCCCGGACGCAAACCGGCGCACCCCCGGCCGGCTTCAGATGAAACCCGATCGGAAGCCTGATCAAACGAAGAGAGCTATTCCCGGCTCTCGATCTGGCGAGATCGTAAAAAAAGCTCGCGCGCCAGCCCTTCAGGGCTGGCGCCAACGTCTTTTGCAAAACGTGGAGGATGGAATTTCAGGAACGAGAATCGAGCGAAAGCCCGATGCTGAACGCCTTTTGCCGCGTTGCGCCTTCGGTCCTTCGCAACTTTTTGGCAATCTTTCCGGCGGCGGTTTTCTTTTTCGCCAAGCTCCTCAATTCACGCACTTCGGTCGCAGTCCACGCGCGCCGTTTCTTTGACTTCTTAGCCATAAATCCTCCCTTTCACGAAAGGCAACTACATCTCTTTAACAGAAGCGAAGGAACACAACAGATCGTTTTGGGATTTCATCACTAGCGCAGTGTTTGATCGGAAACAACACTCGCGGGATAGGCAGCATGGGTGACAGTCAAAATTGTTAGATTGTTCTTAGCAATCTCTTGGCCGCTAGGCAATCGAACTTTTAGGCCTGGCATCTTGTTGATAATGCGACAGCCGGTTGCGCGATCAGAGAACCGAAAAATTTCCGGTTGGACAATCTTGTTCCTCGGGCGCACGTTGACAAAGAAATGAGGGCGCACATCGATCACTGCGCATTTCACTGGATGATCCAACCGAGTGAGAGCGTCCGCGGGCTGCTTTAGGGTCGATTCTCAGGGCCGTAGCAGGCCTTGCAGCGTTCTTCCAGCCTCCCTAACTCTCGATCAAGAAGAGCCTTTGAAATGGGGACGCCGTGATGGAGGAACTCAAGCTCGTTGCCCTCGATAAAGACGATATCGAAGTCATTTCCGCTCATGTGCAGGATGCCCTCGTCAAAGTCGCCGACGTCCTGTGGCGGCCGCGGGAGCATCGCTTCCTGATGGCGCTCAATCGCTTCGATTGGATGAATGCGGTCGAAGCCGATGGCAATAAAGGTTCAAACCCTCCGGACTATCGCCGTTGCAGAACGGCCTTGCGTTTTGAGCGGGTCAAGGCGTGCAAGTGCCGAGGCTTGGATCGGGCGAACAAAGATGCAACGCTCAATCTGTTGGCGATCGACTTCGTCGAGCACGACACGCCGGCCGGCGCCGTAACGCTGACCTTCTCCGGCGGCGGCGCTATTCGCCTTGAGGTCGAATGCTTGGAGGCTGAACTCGCCGACCTTGGGGAGGCCTATGCGGCGGTAATCTGTCCGGATCACTTTGCTGGCACGAGTGCCGCGTGACGCTACCGCGTAACGATTAAGTCAGGCCGCGACCGGCCGCTGCGCATGAGGTATCGCAAAGGCCTTCATCAAGCCGGCCATGATGATCAGGGTCGCCGCATAGACGATAAGCTGCATGGTGGTCGGCTGGTCGACGTAGCCGATGAGAGTGTGCAGCGCCCGTCCCAACCAGCTGTCGTCCCGTAGAATCCACGAGGTATCCCACACCGGCTGATCGAATGCCGTGAGGATGTTCGCCTGCTGCAAGAAGGCGATCGCTTGCGCCGCCAGGCCGGCGGCAAGCAATGCGATCAATGTACTGGTAACGCCGAACAAGTACCGGGTCGGGATCGCAACCAGGCCGAAATACGTCAGGAGGCAGACGAACGTCCCGAGGAGGAGCCCGAGCGCACTTCCGACCAGCATACTGCTGCCGCCGCCCCCCGCCGCGGCCACGCCATAAAGAAACAACACGACTTCAGAGCCTTCGCGCAACACCGCGATGGCCACCACGAGCGCCAACGCCGCGAGTGACTTTGATCCCGCGACCACGGCTTGTCCGGCGGCGCGTATCTCCGCCGCAAGCTCGCGGCCATGACGCGCCATCCAAACGTTGTGCCAGGTGAGCATCAGCACCGCGAAGCTAAGGATGCTGGCGTTGAATATTTCTTGGCCGCTGCCGTCGAATAGTGCCGACAGCCTGCTGGTGAAGAGTGCCACGGCGCACGCACCCAGCACACCTGCGGCAACGCCGCCGCCGATCCAGAGTGTCCGGCCGGCGACGCCCGAGGTGACCGCCATGACGATGCCGACGATCAAGCCGGCCTCGAAAACTTCGCGAAAAACAATCACAAGCGAAGCAAACACGAACACCTCATAAGATATCGGTCACGGCGCAAGCGCAGCACATAAACCGAACATGCGAGCAATTGGTGAACAGCGACGGTTTTGTCAATCGGATATGCCGACATTAGAATTGTTATAAGATGAAAGACCTGATACTGCGCTGCCGTTCGAACAAAAACTTGGTCGTCGCGCATTCGCCCGCAGCTCTGATGAGAATTCGATATGGCCATCCGCCTCGACACCCGCGCTGCCGATTTCGCGCAAAGATTTCGCCGCTTCCTCGAGAGCAAGCGCGAGGTCGCGGCCGATGTTGAAGCGTCCGTGCGCGCGATTGTCGCGGATGTCGCCGCGCGCGGCGACCTCGCACTTTGCGACTACACCGCGAAGTTCGACGGGTTCGATCTGGCCGCCACCGGGCTGCGGGTCAACGAGCAGGAGCTAGCCGCCGCTTTTTCGGCATGCGAGCGTTCTTTACTGGAAGCCCTCGAGTTTGCGCGCGGTCGCATCGAGGCGTTTCACCGCCGGCAGGTGCCCAAAGACGATAGCTTTACGGACACGGCCGGCGTCGAACTCGGCTCACGCTGGACGGCGATCGACGCGGTTGGGCTTTATGTGCCCGGCGGTTCCGCGGCCTATCCCTCGTCGGTTTTGATGAATGCAGTCCCGGCAAAGGTTGCCGGAGTGCCGCGTCTGGTAATGGTGGTGCCGGCGCCCGGCGGCGTCGTGCCGGCGCCGGTACTGGCGGCGGCAAAGCTTTGCGGGATTGATGAGGTTTATCGGATCGGCGGGGCACAAGCGATTGCGGCGCTGGCTTACGGCACCGCGTCCATTGCTCCGGTCGCGAAAATCATCGGGCCGGGCAACGCCTATGTTGCCGCCGCCAAGCGGGCCGTATTCGGAAAGGTCGGGATCGACTTGGTTGCTGGACCGTCAGAGGTCTTGATCCTCGCCGATCGCGGCGCGAACGCCGATTGGATTGCCGCGGATTTGTTGGCGCAGGCCGAGCATGATGAAAGCGCTCAGGCGATACTCTGCACCGACGACGAAAAGCTTGCCGCGGCGGTCGAGCGCGCGATCGAAGGGCAACTGGCTTCCTTGACGCGTCGCAAAATTGCCGCCGCCTCCTGGCGCGACTTCGGCGCAATCATTTTGGTTCGGAATTTTGACGAAGCGTTGCCGCTCGTGGACGCGATCGCGCCCGAGCATCTTGAAATCGCGGCCGCCGACAGCGACGCGCTGGCGCGCCGCATTCACAACGCCGGCGCCATATTCATCGGTTCGCATACCCCGGAAGCGATCGGCGACTATGTTGCCGGATCCAATCACGTGCTGCCGACGGCGCGGTCGGCGCGGTTCTCGTCCGGACTTGGCGTGCTCGATTTCATGAAGCGCACGTCACTGCTCAAATGCGGCCCGGCACAAATGCGCGCGCTTGCCGATGCTGCCATCACGCTCGCCACCGCGGAGGGGCTCGACGCGCATGCCCGTTCGATCGCTATTCGGCTCAACCGCTGATGGCGCGGGCAAGCCGCGACGAAAAGGCAACCGGCCGCCTCATGGCGGTTACGCTTGACGAGTCGTCCATCGGACGCGCGGGCCCGGACGTCGAACATGAGCGGGCGATCGCGATCTACGACCTCATCGAAGAGAACTCGTTCCGTCCGTCCGGCCACGACGGCGGCCCGTTCGCACTGAACTTGAAGATCGACGGCACCCGGCTGGTCTTTGACATTCGGCTTGCCGACGGGGAACCAGTGATCGCCCACCTTCTTTCGCTCGCACCGTTCCGGCGCATCGTGAAAGATTATTTCACGGTGTGCGACAGCTATTATGCGGCGATCCGCGGGGCGACGCCCGATCGCATCGAAGCTCTCGACATGGCGCGCCGCGCACTTCACGACGAGGGCTCGCAAATTCTCCTCGAGCGCCTCAAGCGGAAGGTCGAACTCGATTTCGACACGGCGCGCCGGCTCTTTACGCTGGTCACGGTGCTGCATTGGAAGGGGTCATGAGCCGCAATGCCGGGCCCCCCCAATCGGTCCCCCGCGCAGCCGTTGGCCGTGCTATTTGCTTGCAGCTTTAACGCCATTCGTTCGCCGATGGCCGCGGCAATGCTCCGCCAAATGTTAGGCTCTTCGATTTATGTCGGCTCCGCGGGCGTGCGCAAAGGCGAACCCGATCCGTTCGCCGTCGCCGTTATGGCGGAAATCGGGCTCGACATCTCGCGCCACAAGCCGCTGACGTTCGAGGAGCTCGATGATTTGGAGGGGCTCAATTTCGATCTCATCCTGACGCTCGCTCCCGAGGCCCACCACCGGGCGCTCGAGATCACGCGCACCAGCGCGGTCGATGTGGAATATTGGCCGACACCGGATCCAAGCATTGTCGAAGGCAGTCGCGAGCAGCGGCTCGAGGCTTACCGGGCCGTCCGTGATCAGCTTTTAGCGCACATCAACGAACGCTTTGCCGCTAAGCGGTCGGGCAATGAATAGGCTCCGTCGCGTCGGCGCCGAGCGCGGCAGTTGTCGAATGGCACATCATCCGCTAGGTTCCGCGCCGATTTTGGCCCCAGTTGTTGGGAGCGGGCCAGCCGCGGATCAGGAATCTCCGGGTAGCGAATGGCGAAGGAAGAACTTTTGGAATTTCCCGGTGTCGTCACGGAACTACTTCCGAACGCCACCTTCCGCGTCAAACTCGAGAACGAACACGAAATCATCGCACACACCGCCGGGCGCATGCGCAAGAACCGCATTCGCGTGCTCGCCGGCGATAAGGTGCTTGTTGAAATGACGCCTTACGATCTGACAAAGGGCCGGATTACCTACCGATTCAAATGATTGGCCGCCCAAAATTCGTGCTCGCTTCCGGCTCGCCGCGCCGGCTCGCGCTAGTCAATCAGGCGGGCATTGAGCCGGACGCATTGCGGCCGGCCGATGTCGATGAAACCCCGAAACGGGGCGAACTGCCGCGGGCTTGCGCGACGCGGCTTGCGCGAAGCAAGGCCGAGACCGCATTGGCCATGGTACGCGCCGATGAAGAGCTTAAAGGCGCTTTCATTCTCGCCGCCGATACCGTGGTCGCGGTCGGACGCCGCATTCTGCCCAAGGCGGAATTGCTCGATGAGGCGGCGCAATGTCTGCGCCTTCTGTCCGGCCGCAATCATCGCGTCCATACCGCTGTTTGTTTGGTGACGCCGAACGAGAAGTTTCGGCAGCGGCACGTCGAGACCCGGGTTCGCTTCAAGCGGCTGTCGGAAGAAGACATCGAAGCCTATCTTGCGTCCGGAGAATGGCGCGGCAAAGCCGGCGGCTACGCGGCGCAAGGTATCGCGGGCAGTTTCATAGTGAAGATCGTCGGATCGTTTTCCAACGTGGTTGGTTTGCCGCTCTATGACACCGTGACGCTGCTCGGCGGTGAGGGTTATCCCATCCACTTCGGCTGGCTGAACGCTTTGTGAGAACGGGGAACCGTTGGTGTCTTTCGCCTTGCGTCCCATATCCTCGGCATGAAGGAAACTCTGAGGCCCGCCTGCGCCATCTGCGGCAAACCCGTCGTCGCAGAGTTCCGGCCGTTTTGCTCGAGGCGCTGCGCTGACGTCGACCTTCATCGCTGGCTATCCGGCGTCTACGCCGTGCCCGTAACCGAAGACGAGGAAGAAGACGAAACGCGGAGCGAAGGCGGCGAAACGGCGAACTAAAGCGCCGCTTTCGGCTATTCTGGACAGCGGGAAACCGAGCCTCTATAACGCGCCCCGCTCGCACATATACTTTGAAGGCGTTAGACCAACGCTTTCGTCGTGGGCCCAGGTAGCTCAGTTGGTAGAGCACTGCACTGAAAATGCAGGTGTCGGTGGTTCAATTCCGCCCCTGGGCACCACTCTTCGACGCACCTCTCTACCTGCTCAAAAAGGCGCCGACGCTTGCGCGTCGCGGTGAAATCCGTGCTAGGCGCGATTGCGAGCTTCTGAATAATCTCTGATCGTTTGGGTCAGCGGAATCGAACCGCGGTCCTCCGTCAAATCCATTTAACTCAACGGTCTGTATGCAACGCCCCGCCCAAAAGCAGGCGTACGGCCGGATTGCGTCATGCACTCAATACGTGTATATATTTATGGATTATATTCCTGATTGCAGGAGGGAGGGGAGCTATGTTGCAAATCAAAGTGGTGTTGGTGGACATGACCGGAAACGTGGGGCCGGACAAGATGGCCGCTGCCGCCGAGGCGCTCAATGTGCAGGTGACGCGCGACTTGCCGCAGTTTTGGAACATCCAGGCGACCGTTTCCTATCAGCCCGACCAGACCAGCGTCCCGCAAGGCATGTGGCCGGTGCAGCTTGTGAAGTCATTGCCGCCCGGTGAAGGCGGGTTTCATGTGACGAAGCACAACCAGCCCTATGCCAAGGTGATTTGGACGGAAGGCAGCGACGACTGGACCGTCGATGCAAGCCACGAAACAATTGAAATGCTGGTCGATCCCTATGGAAACCGTTTGCAGACGTCGAACGCGATCGGCATCAATAACGGCCGGATCACCGATGCGGAAGGAAAGTACGAGTATCTTGTTGAGGCCTGCGATCCATGTGAAGCGAACAACTACGCTTATCAGATCGATGGCACCCTTGTGTCCGACTTCATCACGCCGGCTTTTTATGACCCGGCGGCAACCTCGAGCGCGCGATACAGCTTCACCGGCGCCGTAAAAAATCCGCGAGAAATTCTTCCAGGCGGCTACATCTCTTGGGTCGACCCGGCGACTTCCGAGATGAAGCAGATACTTTGGGTCGACCCTTCCGAAAAGCCGACCATTAGAGACCTTGGGCCGGCACCGAGTAACATGAGCCTGCGCGAATTCGTGGAGACGAAGACTTTTAATCTGGTCTACAAAAAAAGAGCGGTGCCGCCCCGTGCCGCGGTGGCTTCGCGGCAGCGATTGCGCGCTGCCCTGAAGGAAGCTGCGGTCGCTCGCGCCAGACACTACATTTGATCGCTTTGGCCGCGGCGCGCTTGGCTGCAGGGCAAGAGTTCCTTGCCTGCAGAAGGCGCCGAGTCGTGCGTGCAGTGAGGTTGAGCTACCCTAAAGCGTCCGGGCGTGTGCCGCGTGATCGTGTCCGGCTCTGTCGCGCCACCGCTTCATGGCGGCGAACAGCGGCATTCGCTCGAGGGGCTCCTCGGCGTCGGAAAACTCCCGATAGAGAGCCGCGACGTTGATGATCATGCGCTCAGGATCGAGCCAGGACGCGAAACGATCGAGGCTGATTTTCTGCGCCGCCACTTCGGCCGGCACACCATTGTCAAAATGCCGGCGCGCCTCCGCGGCGATATATTCGAAATAGGATTTTAAATCGGCCACGGCCGGTTTCTCCGAAATCGGTCCATGGCCGGGAACGATGACGTCGACATCGAGACCTAGGATGTAGTCGCAGGTCTTTATCCAATTGCCGATCGGGCCCTCCCAGATAACCGGGTGGCCGCCGACGAACAAAAGATCGCCGGTGTAGAGAATGCGATCGGCGGGCACATGGACGAGTACATCGCCGCGGGTATGCGCCGGACCAAGATGCGTCAGCACCAGCTTTTTGTCGCCGACCGTCAGCTCCATCGTCTGGTCGAACACCGTCGTCGGCGGGGTATCGACCAGTCCGCGCCAGTCAAACTTACTCCCCATCGCTTCATGGAAGAATGCGCCGCCGTCGCCGCTGTTCTTCCAGTCAGCCGCGAGTTTCAGAAAATGCGATGGCGACCATTCGGCGTATTCGTCGGCGCAGGCGCGGCAGGCGATGATGTCGGCGCCTTCGACGAGCTGATTGCCAAAGGTGTGGTCGCCGTTGGCATGCGTGTTGACGAGCTTGCCGATCCGGCGCGCCGCGGGAACGGCGTCGCGCATCGTGGCGAGCATCTGCGCCGTCAGCGGTAAATCAAACAGCGTGTCGACCAAGAGGGTCTGATCGCCGCTTGCAATCAGACCGGCGTTACTCCAGCCCCACGAACCGTCCGGTTGCAAATAGGCAAAGCAGCCGCGGCCGAGATCGTGCAGTCCTTTAGTGTACTGCCACTTGCCCATCAGGCCGCCTGTTCGCGGCTCGTCGCGGAGAAGAGCTGGATGACTTCGTCGGTGCTGGCGACGTCGCCGAAGACGCGCAGGATCGAGGCAAGCGTCGCGTTGTGTTCGGCATCGGTCAATGCGGCATTGGCATCGGAGACAAAGACGAGGCGGTAGTTGAGCATCATGGCGTCGCGCGCCGAGGATTCGCAGCAGACATTCGTGAGCGTCCCGACAATGATGACGGTGTCGATGCCGGCGTCGCGCAGTCGCCGATCGATGTCGGAGGATCCTTGAATGAAGGCGCTGTAGCGCCGCTTGACGACAATCTCGTCCTCAGGCCGCACGTCGAGGTCGCCGTGAAGCTCGAAGCCATGGGCGCCGGGAGTAAGCTCGGTGAGCGTCGCCCGCCGCGGGTCGCCGTCGAAAAATACCCGCCAGGCTTCGGTTTGACCTTCGAGGCACATTTTGACCCAAACGACCTTGCCGCCGGCGGCGCGGGCCGCCGCCGCGAGTTTGTTCACATTGGGCACGATGTCGCGCGCCGTCGGCACCTCGACCGGCATCCCCGGCAGCATGAATGCGTTTTGCAGATCAATGACCACGAGAGCAGTCTTTGGTCCCAAAAGGCGATCGTAACGGTTGAGCTTGCCGCGTTGCGCTTTGATCTGGGCGACGATGCTCTCCGGTATGGACACTTTGTGCACGGGCTTTCTCCTGGTCGATGCGGCAACAGCCGCGTTCATTCATAGCATCGGTGCGACCCCAACTCTACGGCTCCGCGGCCTTGCGTGCCTGGTCACGGTTGCATCGAAGGGTTGCATGAAGTTCGCACCCCTGTGCTACCTATCGCCTCGCGGGAGGACGCGATGACGAAACAGATGCAGGAAAAAGTGTGTGTGATCACCGGCGGCGCGGGCAGCATTGGCGCCGCGTCGGCCAAGCTCCTCGTCACAGAGGGTGCGAAGGTGGTTCTGGTAGATTTGGACGAAGCGGCGCTGAAAAAGGTCGCCGCCGAGATCGGCGGCGGCGAGGCTGTCGCTTGGTGCACCGCCGACGTTACCAAGTCGGATCAGGTCAAAAATGCGATCGCAACGGCGGTGGGCCGCTTCGGCAAGATCGATCTGCTCTTTAGCAATGCCGGCAATTTCGGCGTGGTCGCGCCGATAGCCGACTATCCGGAAGACATTTTCGATTCGGTCATCGCCGTACATGTGAAAGGCGCATTCCTGTCCGCCAAGCATGCCTTGCCGCAAATGAATGATGGCGGCTCGATCGTCATCACTTCGAGCGTCGCCGGGGTCAGAGGCGACCCGGGTGTCTGCGCATATATTACCGCCAAGCACGCGCAAATCGGCTTGATGCGGGTCTTGGCGAAAGAGGCCGCTGCGCGCAATATTCGTGTCAACACGCTGCATCCCGGACCAGTCGACAACGACTTCCAATTGAACGTGGAAAAGAAGCTCGGCGCGGCGATCGGGCGCGACGGCACTCAGTTTTTCAATGAGATCATTCCACTGCATCGCCATGTCCGCGCCGACGAGGTTGCGCGCTCGGTGCTCTTTCTCGCCTCAGCGGCTTCAAGCTTCACGACCGGCAGTCTCTTGATGGTGGACGGCGGCTTGAGCGCGTGACGTTTGTTAACGAATCGTAAACGGAGACCCGCTTAGGTAGTACCGGTAAAAATCCGGTCGGGAACGCCAGCACTATGGTTCGCGTCGTTAGGCGATTGACGCGATTTCTGCGAAATCGCGGATTGAGCGGCGGCGGTCTCTTGGCGCTGACGCTCAACAACATGACTCAAGGCGTGGTGTTGTTCGAACTTGGCGGTCGCCTTGTCGTCTGCAACGATCAATATCTGCGCATGTACGGGCTTTCTCCGGATTTCGTTGGTCCGGGCTCGCAGCTGAAGGATATCGTTGCGGAAAGGGTCAAGACCGGAAGCTTGCAGCGCGATCCCGCCGAGTATTGCGCCGAGCTGCTGGAGGCTATGACCGCCGGCAAGATCGTGCGCTTTGTCTCGCAAACGTCAGACGGGCGCGCGGTGTCGGTCGTCAATCGGGCAATCCCAGGTTCGAACTATTGGGTCGGAACGCACGACGATATTACCGAGTGGCGGGCCGCCGAAACGCAAAGCGCGCTGCTTGACGAGCAGGAAGCGCGGCGCGCCACAATCGAGCAGGCGATCGCCTGGTTTCGCGAGAGTGTCGAGGGAGCTCTGCAAACCGTCGCCGAGAATGTCACGGCGATGCAATCGACGGCAGAAATACTGTCGGCGAATTCGATCCGGACCAACACGCACACCACGGGCGCCGTCAAAATCTCCAATGACGCTTTCGCCAGCGTCGAGGTAGCGGCAACGGCGGCCGACGAGTTGTCCAAATCGATCGCCGAAATCGATCGCCAATTGGCCCGCGCCTCGGACGTGGTGCGCGGTGTCGCCACCGAGGCGCAGTCGACCAACGAGGAAATCGCCGCGCTCGCGCGGGCGACGCAAAAAATCGACGACGTGGTCAAGCTTATTCAAAGCGTCGCCGGCCAGACCAATTTGCTTGCGCTTAACGCCACAATCGAGGCGGCGCGAGCCGGCGCGGCTGGCAGAGGGTTTGCGGTCGTGGCCTCGGAGGTCAAGGCGCTCGCGGTGCAGACGGCCAAGGCGACCGAAGACATAGCCGGGCAAATTGCGTCGGTGCAATCCTCGACGCAAAGCGCGGTCGGCGCCATCGGCAATATCGCGGGGCGAACGCAAGACATCAAACAATTCACCGCGGCCATTGCTACGTCCGTGGAGCAACAGAGCGCGGCGACACAGGAAATTTCGGAAAACGTCGAACAGGCGGCATCGAGGACCAGATCGGTGGTCGCGGTGCTGGAGCGGGTTTGCGCCGCGATTGCCGAGATGCAGAACTCGGCCGATACCGTATTGAAAGCCTCGCAGGCCGTCGAAAAAGCCTCTCAGTCTTTGCGCGGCAGCGTCGAGGCCTTTCTCGGCAAAGTCGCCGTTTAAAAACGGCTTTGCCGCGTCGCGCGTGATCCGGTGCCGCGGCCTGCCCCGCTATTGCGCTGAGGCGGTCGGCGAACCGGCAGCAGTCGCCAGCACGATGACTTTGGTGCCGACGGTCGTGCGGTTGTAAAGATCGGTAACGTCTTCGTTGGTCAGGCGTATGCAGCCCGAGGAAACATTAGTACCGATGGTGGTCGGGTCGTTGGTGCCGTGAATGCGATACAACGTATCCTTATTGCCCTGCCACAAGTAGAGCGCGCGCGCCCCGATCGGATTGTCAGGACCGCCGCGCATTCCAAGCCCGCTCTGCAATTGCACCATATGCGCTTTGAGTTCGGGCTTGCGTTCCAGCATTTCGACCGGCGGGTACCAGTCAGGCCATTCCTGTTTGTTGTGTATCGTCGCCATGCCG
>DATNNI010000269.1:0-7468 GCA_035601915.1 Xanthobacteraceae bacterium | reverse complement strand
CGGCATGGGCGAGGACGTCTGCATTGTGGGCGCAAACGTGACAAAATCATGCACATAACCCCTTTGGCAAGGCCTGCGGTAGAGAGCCGCACTTCACGGTAAATTGCGCATGCGCGGCACTGCGGCAATCAGCGCGGGTCTTTTGGCCTTCCGGCGGGCAGCAGAAATCGAGGTTTTGCTGGCGCATCCCGGCGGACCACTTTGGGCGAAGAAGGACGACGGTGTATGGACCATCCCCAAAGGCTTGGCGGAGGGCGACGCCGATCTCCTGGCAACCGCGCGGCGTGAATTCACCGAAGAAACAAGTTTTATTGCCGCAGGCGAACTCTTCCTCCTCACGCCGGTCAAACAAAAGAGCGGCAAGATCGTACACGCCTGGGCTTTTGAAGCTGATTTCGATTTAGCGAAGTTTGCGAGCAACCCGTTCGAGATCGAGTGGCCGCCGAAGTCAGGGAAGCGGAAAAGCTTTCCGGAGATCGACCGCATCGCCTATTTCACGCTGCCTGCGGCGACGATCAAAATTCTCGCCTACCAGCAACCGCTGCTTCTGGAATTGCAGAAGCGGATCGCTTCCTGAATTAGCGGTCGATCAAACTGAACCATGGGCCGGCCATCATGACCGATAGAACAGTTCCCGTGATCGGCAATCCGTCCGAAGCTTCCGCAAGCAAAGTTCCGGAAGTAACGCTGATCTTTTGGATCATAAAGATCGCGGCGACCACCCTCGGCGAAACCGGCGGCGATACCGTGACAATGACGCTGAATTGGGGTTACCTGATCGGAACTGCTATTTTCCTTTCAGCGTTGGTCGCGCTCGTTGCAATTCAGATTTTTGCGCGGCGTTTTCATCCTTTCCTTTACTGGGCCACCATCGTTGCCTCTACGACGTTCGGAACGGCAATGGCCGATTTCGCCGACCGTTCGCTTGGCATTGGATACGCCGGCGGTTCGTTATTGTTATTTTTGTGCTTGATCGCCGTGCTTGGGCTCTGGAAATGGTCGCTTGGCTCCATTTCAGTCGACACCGTCAGCAGGCCCCCGGCGGAAGCGTTCTATTGGGCGGCCATTACGCTGTCGCAAACACTGGGAACCGCATTGGGCGATTGGACCGCTGACGATACGGGGCTTGGCTACAATGGGGCTGCCATTGTGTTTGCCGCAGCGATCGCACTTGTAGCAGCGGCGTATTTTTGGACGAACGTTTCCCGGGTTTTCTTATTCTGGATTGCGTTCATCCTGACCCGACCACTTGGCGCAACAGCCGGTGATTATCTTGACAAGCCGGTCAGCGAGGGCGGACTTGCATTGAGCCGTCCGATCGCGTCTCTGGTGCTCGCGGGTTTCATCCTTGCCTGCATAATAATCCTGCCACAGAGGGCCGGCCGGCATCCGGGACAAGCAACTCAAACGTCGTAAGAAAAAGCGCGCTTAGGCTTCTTCCCTTTTCACTTCCGGCCAGTCGACTTCATCATGCGGCAGCACCGAGGTTTCGCGCCGCGCCGCCTCGCGCCATTCGTTCCAGGCCGGTAGAGCCATCATCGCGGCCATGTAGGCGCGCGCGACCGCGCCGAGTTCGACCGCATAAGTGTGGAAGCGCCAAACCACCGGCGCATACATCGCATCCGCCGCGCCGAATGCACCGTAGAGGAACGGTCCGCCGGCCCCGAACCGATCGCGGCTCTCAGTCCAGATGGACTGGATTCGCGCCACATCGGCCGCGGCGCCCGCATCCAGCGGCCGGCGAATGACGGGACGATGGATATTCATCGGCAGGAGGTTCCGCAGCGACGAAAATCCGCTGTGCATTTCGCAAGCGACGGCGCGTGCGTGGGCGCGCGCGGCGGCTTCGCGGGGCCATAAGCCAGCGGCCGGAAACTTGTCGGCGAGATATTCGAGAATAGCGAGCGATTCCCAGACGCGGATTTCCCCGTCAATCAGCAGCGGCACCTTTCCAGCGCCGCCGAGCGTCGCTAGCTTCGCCTTGAAGTCGGCTGCATCGAGCGGAAGCAGCGTCTCCTCAAACGCAATCCCGGCAACCTTCATGGCCAGCCACGGACGGAGTGACCACGATGAATAGTTCTTGTTGCCAATGATGAGACGCAACGCCATGCGTATCAATTCCGTTCCAGAAGCGCCGCAAGCGCTCGCCTACTGAAGTTGTATCAGCACCGCCACGATGCTCGCGAGGAAAACCGCGCCTGCCGCGAACAGGACGCAAGCCGTGCGCGCGATCAATTCGCGCTGCTGCTCCTGCGCTTCGGCTTCGGCCCCGATATCGGCCGCTAAAGTTGCGACCGCGGCTGGCATCTCGATCGACAAGGCAAGCCCTTTCAGGAGCCGGCATTCGCCGGGCTTGATGGCTCCCGGCCGTGCACCAGATCACGCGAATCACTTGGGACTTTGGGGAGAGTAACCCGTAACGGGTCCCCGACGGACGCTAGCGATGGCTTTGTGTGCCGCAGGCGGCGACGATCAGGGACCGGGGAGAAGTTCGGTCGTCTTACCTGTCAGTCGATACGCAATAAGGCCAAGCCACTCGTGGAAGGCGGTGTCCGTCCGGTGCAGGCCGTCGGAGAGCAAACCGAACGGCCGGCCAAGATCAATCAGTCCGCGCGTGCGCCAATCGACCGGACAAGCCTCAACCGGAAAGCCGGCCAACCGGAATGCGGCCATGGCGCGCGGCATATGATAAGCCGAGGTCACGAGCAGCCAGCGCTCCCCCGGCTTGGGGTCGGCGAGGCGGCGCGAAAATTCCGCGTTTTCGATGGTATTGCGCGACTGGTCCTCGACGGCGATACGCTCGGGAGCGACGCCAAGGGCCTCCAGCTCTGTTTTTGCAAACGGCGCCTCGACACCTCCGTCGAAAATGAGCGCGCTGCTGCCGCCGCTGACTACGATCCGCGCGTTCGGGTAGCGCCGCGCGAGTTCCGCGGCGAATGTGATGCGCTCGGCCGTCTCCTCGATCGATATCGTGTTCCGTGCGGCCGATACTTCGGGCGAAATTACCCCTCCGAGGACGACCAGGCCGTCGGGTGGCCCGCGCGAGGCGTCCCACTGCGGGAAGCGGTCCTCCAACGGCAATATCAGCACATTGCCGAGCGGCGAATATCCGGCGATGGCGAGGAGCACCAGGCTGGTAACGATGAGCCAGCTCGCCAGCCGCGTCCATCGCGTGCACAAGACAACAAGGCCGGCCAAGCCGATCGCCATGAAAATATTCGACGACCAGGCAAAAAAACCGAGCGCCTTGGACAAGATGAAAAACATCTATGCAGCTAGCGGCCGGAGTCTGACATTCGCAAATCCGCTCCACGAGGCGGCGTGATCACGAGCGCGACTTTCGCCATACGGCGTAGCGCGCTTTGGCCTCGTCGTTCGGCGGATAAAGGCCTGGAAGCTTCACTCCGTTCTCGACTTCGGAGAATACCCAGCTCTCATACAGTTCGTGCTCGGCGCCCTCGCCGGCCACGTAGTCCACCATCGCCTGCGGAATGACGACGGCGCCGTCATCGTCAGCGACGATCACATCGCCGGGAAACACCGCGCAACCGCCACAGCCGATCGGCTCCTGCCAGCCGACAAAGGTCAGCTGATTGACGGAAGCTGGCGCCGCAACGCCCGCGCACCAGATCGCCAACGTGCTCGTCAGGACGCCTGCCCGATCGCGTACCGCTCCGTCGGTCACAAGCGCCGCGACGTTGCGCTTTTTCATTCTGGCGCAAAGGATATCGCCGAATATTCCGGCGCCGGCCGCTCCCATGGCGTCGGCAACGACGACGGAGCCTTCGGGCATTTCTTCGACCGCGGCGCGGGTCGAGACGGGATTACCCCAGCTTTCGATGGTGGCGAGATCCTCGCGCACCGGTATGAAGCGAAGCGTAAATGCCCGCCCGACAATGCGGCCGCCCGCCGATCCGATCGATTTTGGACCATTCATCCAGCAGCGCCGGATGCCTTTGCGCAACAACATGGTGGTGATTGTCGCCGTCGTCACTTTGCGCAGTATTTCAAACAATGCGTCGCTCATCGCCGCGCCTCACAAGGTCAAATTTTTCTCAGCCATTCGCCGATGCGCCGCACGGCTTCCTGCATCTCCTCACCGGAGCCGGCATAGCATAAGCGCAGAAAGTTCTGACCGCGCACCGGGTCGAAATCAACGCCCGGAGTGGCGGCCACGCCGGCTTCTTCCAACATGCGTTTGGCGAAGGCCAAGCTGTCGCTCGAGAAGCGCGACACATCGGCATAGAGATAGAATGCGCCGTCGGCCGGCAGAAACGACTCAAGTCCCGCCTTCGGCAATCCCTCGAGCAGGATCCGCCGGTTCTCTTCGTAGCCGTGGCGCACGTTTTCGAGCTCCGTGCGGTCATCGAAAGCGGCCACAGCGGCGATTTGCGCGAGCGTCGGCACCGAGATCGCGAGGTTTTGCTGCAAACGCTCGACGGCCCGCACCAAGAATTGCGGCACGATCATCCAGCCGATCCGCCATCCGGTCATGCAGAAATATTTCGAAAAGGAATTGACGATAATCGCGCGCGACGAGAAGCGCGCCGCACAATCAGCGTGAAAGGCGTAATCCAGCCCATGATAAATCTCGTCGGAGATCACGATAATGCCCGCATCTTCGGCGCTGTGGATCACATCCTCAAGCACCGCGGCTTCCATCATGGTGCCGCTCGGATTGGCGGGCGAAGCCAATATCACCCCGTTGAGCGGCTGCGCGCGATGCGCTTCAAGCAAGGTCTCGCCGGTAATGGCCCAGCGCGTCGCTGCCGTCGTTGCAATCCCGGCCGGGTCGCAACCAAGCGCGCTGAGGATGTGACGATAGGGTGGATAGCCGGGAAGAGCGGTCGCGACCCGATTCCCGGCCTCGAATGCAGCCAGAAACGCCAGCATGAAGCCTGCCGAGGACCCGGTCGTGACCACGACGCGCTCCGGATCGATGTCGAGCCCGTGCCAGTCGCCGTAGGCGCGCGCGATACGCCGGCGCAGCGGCGCCATGCCAAGCGTTTCGGTATAGCCCAGGGCGGACTTGGACAGGGCGGCGCGTGCGGCGGCGATGGCGCTCGGAGGCGCCCCTGCGGCGGGCTGGCCTACCTCCATGTGGATGATGCGGCGGCCCTCCGCCTCGAGCCGGGCTGCTGCAGCCACGACATCCATCACCATGAACGGCGGCACATTACTGCGCTCGGACGGTTGGATAAGCTGCCTCGCCCGTTCAAGCATGACCGTACCTTGACGCAGCACCCACGGGGCCCCACCGCCCCGCTGCTGCCGTATTCGCCGGGTTGTTGACCGTGACCGGCTCCCTTCCTAGTGTGGCGGTTCAGAAGTCCGCGTCATTTTTGCCGGCACCTTATCATGCGGACTTCTGAACCAAAGCCACACGAGATCAATAGGTTTGCTCGTGTCCCTTTTGATTCCGAAGTTCGCACACGAATTCCGCCTGTCAGGCGAACTTCGGAATCGGGACACGAACTTGGCGGCCGGACAGAGGACCGAATATTTGTCCCAGATGATTGTCGGCAAATCTCCAGTGGTCCGATTCAAACATTCGCATCCCGGTGCGGCAAGCTATCATGCGAATGTTAGAATCAAAGGACCACTGGCAAATATATAGTGATCGTGGAGCTTTGGATTTGACATTCGCTTCTGCAGTTCGCGGCGAGGTTGGTAGCGAATGTCAAATCCGCTCCACGAGCAAGATGCAGGCGAAGAGACCAGTATCGCGCGCGGCGGCGCTGATTACGGCGGCTGCGGTGGCGATCGCCGCCGGGCCGGCGCGCGCGCAGACTTCCGGCATACCGGTCATCCGCGACGCCGAAATCGAGCAGCTTCTTCGCGAATACACCTCGCCTATTATGCGCGTCGCCGGACTGACGCAGCAAAACATTCACATCGTCATCATCAATGAGAAATCCTTCAACGCTTTCGTGATGGACGCGCACCGGATCTTCGTTAATTCGGGCGCCCTGATGCAGGCGACTACGCCCAACCAGCTCATCGGCGTCTTCGCCCACGAGACCGGGCACATTGTCGGCGGCCACCTGTCAAAAATGCGCCAGGAGCTCGCCACTGCGCAGACCGCGGCCATCGTAGCCATGCTGCTGGGCGTCGGGGCGTTAGCCGCCGGCGCAAAGTCCGGCAGCTATGACATGGCCAATGTCGGCATGGCGGCCATGAACGCACCGCAATCATACCTGCAGCACACCCTACTCGCCTATCAGCGCGCGCAGGAAGAACAAGCTGATCGCGCTGGTGTCCGCTTTCTGACCATGACGAGTCAATCGGCGAAAGGCATGTACGATACGTTCAAACGATTCGCCGACGAGATGATGTTCACGTCGGCCTACATCGATCCCTACGTCCAAAACCATCCCATGCCGACGGAACGCATGGCGGCACTCGCCGAGTTGGTCAAAACGCCCTATTGGGACAAAAAAGATCCGGCGGAGTTGCAATTCCGGCACGACATGATGCGCGCCAAGCTCTACGGCTTCACCGAGCGGGCCGATGTGGTGTCACGGCACTATCCGGCGTCCGACACGAGCCTGCCGGCGCGTTACGCCCACGCCATCACCAGCTACCGCTTCGGCGACGTTCGTTCAGCACTGACCCAGATCGAAGGCCTCATTCAGGCCAAGCCCAACTACCCTTATTTTTATGAACTCGAAGGCCAGGCGTTGCTGGAAGCCGGGCATGCCGCCGACGCAATCGCGCCGTTGCGCCATGCCGTAGAGCTTGCGCCCAATCCGGCGCTTATCCAGATATTGCTGGCGCAGGCCATGATCGCTACCAACAATCCGAAAATGGCGGACGAGGCGGTTCCGCTACTGCGCGCCGCGTTGGTCAAAGAACCCGAATCGTCGGACGCCTATGAACAACTCGCCATGGCTTACGGCCACAATAAGAATTTTGCGGAGGCCGATCTCGCCTCGGCGGAGGCCGCCTTCGCCCGCGGCGACAACAAGACCGCGCGCGAACTCGCCGCGCGGGCAAAGACGCGATTTGCGGTGGGATCGCCCGGTTGGGTAAAGGCCGACGACATCGTCGCTTTCAATAAAGGAAAAAGCCCGCTTCTGTTCGGTCAATAGTTCCAAAAAAGGACAATGCTAATGACATCGAGACTCCGCCCCCTGACTTTGTTCGCCGCCGCAATGATGCTGGCGCTGCCGGCCGCCACGCCGACGCGGGCGCAAACATTTTCCGCCGACCAGCGGCAGGAAATCGAGGGGATCGTCAAAAACTATTTGCTGCAGCATCCCGAGGTCATGCAGGACGTCATGGCCGAGCTGGAAAAACGTCAGAAAACGGCTGAAGCGGAGAAGAATCGGGCCGCGGTGGCTGACAATAACGCCACTATTTTTAGCTCTCCGCACCAGGTCGTGCTCGGCAACCCGCAGGGCAACGTCACCATGGTCGAGTTTTTCGACTACAATTGCGGGTACTGCAAACACGCGTTGTCTGACAT
>DATNNI010000268.1:0-2699 GCA_035601915.1 Xanthobacteraceae bacterium | reverse complement strand
TGACATGATGTATGCGCAGCATCTCGAGCTGCCGCTGGCGCTGTGAAAACGCGCGACAAAAACTAGAGCGCGATGACGCCGCTTAAGCGCGCAGCCGCGCATGGCCGCCGGCGGTTCGCGCAATGGCATTGGCGAGATATTCCGGCGATTGCGCGCCGGTGACAATGACGCTGCCGCCGAACACAAAGCACGGCACGCCGTCGATGCCCGCTTCCTTGGCGCTGTTGGCCTCCTGCTCGACGCGCTCGACATCGTCGTCGCTTAAGAGAAGCCGCCGCACCAGATCGCCGTCCATGCCGCATTCTACCGCGGCCTCGACCAGCGTTTTATTGTCGGTGAGGTCGGCGCCCTCGGCGAAGTAAAGATCCATCAGCCGTTGCTTCATGCGGGCAGGATCGGTGGCACTCCGCGACCACAGGATCAGCCGGTGGCAATCGAGCGTGTTCGGCTGGCGGCCGATCTTGTCGAAGGCGTAGACGAGGCCTTCCATGGCGGCGGCCGAGGCGACGCGCTCGGCGATGACGGCATAGCGCTCGGCCGAGCCGAACTTGGTCTCGAGGTAAGTCTGCCGGTCGATGCCTTCGCGCGGAATCCACGGATTGAGGAAATACGGCCGCCAGGCGATGTCGACGGTGATGTCGGGAACGAGCGCGATCGCCTGTTCAAGCCGGCGTTTGCCGATATAGCACCATGGGCACACCACGTCGGAAACGACGTCGACGCGAACGGAGCCGTTGGCTTCAGCGGTATCGGTCATGACGCGCCCCTTGTGGTCCGATTCCAACATTCGCATCTCGTTCTGGCGCGCGCTCCTGCGAATGTTAGAATCAAAGGACCACTAGCAAATATTAGTCCTAGTGGAGCTTTGGATTTGACATTCGCTTTACGAATTAACG
This sequence comes from Xanthobacteraceae bacterium, assembly GCA_035601915.1. Taxonomy (GTDB): domain Bacteria; phylum Pseudomonadota; class Alphaproteobacteria; order Rhizobiales; family Xanthobacteraceae; genus BOG-931. The sequence continues at coordinate 1,803 of DATNNI010000268.1, read as the reverse complement.
GCCCGTTGGGTAGCGAATGTCAAATCCGCTCCACTAGATGGCGCCAAGCCCTAAAATGGGGCTTTCGTCAGCCGACGGCAACATCGCCCACCACCCGGGAGATCAGCGAATCGACGTTGTCGGTCGGCTTTAGCGTCGCCAGCGTCACCGCGGTATCGACGCCGCTCGTCTTGCGATCGGCGATCAGCATGGTGTTTTTGAGCACGCTCGCGATCCGCCGGGCAATGACGTGAGCGGCGCGCAAATCGGTTTCGGTAAAAACCGCGAAGATCGAATCGTCGGCCTCGCGGCAGGCGAAATCCACCTGGCGCATTAACCGGCTCACCAGGCGGGCAGCGTCCAAGCTGACACGCCGGTCGCGGCGCGAAAATGAAAAGCGGGCAATCGACAGCCCGATGCCGCGCTTGCCGGCGTCGCCGACCGCGCGGTTGAGGTCGCGCCAGAACGCTTCGTGGGCGAGCAGCCCCGTCGCCGGGTCGATCATGCCCTTGGCGTCGAGCGATTTGAGCATGCGCTTGAGCCGCTCGCCGAAGGCGTGCAGCCGCACGAATGGCAAGAAGCGCTCGACCAGATAAGCCGGCGTTTCGCCGATGCGATCGAGATTGGGCAGGAGCGGGAAGAATTCCTCGAGCGTCCCCGGATGGCCGCCGAGCACGGCAACCGGGAGATCGCGAAAGCGCACGTCTTCGGCGACGACGGTCAACAGCGCCTGCACCATGCTCGGACTAAATCCGTCGGCGATGATCATGCCGTCGATGTCGCGGGCGTTGAGCGCGCGCGCGGCGCTTTCGACCGACAATGCGCCGACCAAGCCGACGCGCTCGCCCACCGCGACCGAGAGTTCCGGATAGGCGCGGCCGCGGCCGGCAATGAGCACGGTCGCTTCCTCGAGCGGATCGCTGTCGGGAAGCTGCGGGATCGCCTCGCTGCGCGAAGCCAGCGTTTGCATGCGGCGGAGCACCGTGCCGTGCAACGCGCGAATGCGCGACAGAGTGGCAAGCCGCCGCGCTATGCGTACCGCCGGCGCGCTTGCCGAAATCGCCAGCGCCTCCGGAAGCGGCGCCGTGCCATCGTCGCGCAGGCGGGCAATGATCGGCGTGAACGGACCGTCGCCGGCGTCGAGCCAGCTGGCGAGCGCTTGCGCATAATCTTCGGCGCGCTCCGGGTCGCCACAGGGCTGCGCCAGCACAATGGCCTCGGGCTCGACGGTCGCAAGCGCCGCGACGGCATCCGCCCAGTTTGTTTCCACGACCGGCGATGCGCCGGCGGAGCGTAATGCTTCGACGACGTCCGGCGCTGGGCTATCGGCGACGACGACGAACGGACCTTGCAATGGCATTTGGGAAAAGCCTTCAGATGAAGCGAAAAGACATGCCAAAGTGCTGTTAATGTCACGTTAAATCCGCTTTTTGAAAGCCTTGCGGATTCAATATCTTACGCACCCCCAGTTTTCAAAACAGCGCCAGAGTTTTCAAATTCGGTCATTTTCCGTTCTCGCCGATCGCGGCTGGCGCGGCCGGAAGCAATCTTGTCTGCAAAGCGCAGATACCGCGAAACCATCCTCACCGACATGCCGAGTTCGTCGCCGATCGCGCCGTCCTCAGTGCCTGCGCGGCGGCGATCATCGATCGCCGTTGCCCGCAGGCCGTGGATTGTCATGGTCAAATCGCGAATAGGGGAGGCGGCATCCGAATCACGCCAGTCGTTCCACAGGCTGTTCAGATACGTCGCCGAGCATCGCTTGCCGACTTTCGGCGTCGTGATGAAATAGTCGAGGTCGCGGACGTTCCAGGATCGAATCTC
>DATNNI010000267.1:0-5513 GCA_035601915.1 Xanthobacteraceae bacterium | reverse complement strand
TACCAAGCCCCCACCCCGATCCAAGATCAAGCCATCCCGCACGTTCTAGCGCGACGCGATGTGCTCGGCATCGCCCAGACTGGCACCGGCAAGACCGCGGCCTTCGTGCTGCCGATGCTGACCATGCTGGAACAGGGCCGGGCCCGGGCGCGCATGCCGCGCACGCTGATCCTCGAACCGACGCGCGAACTCGCCGCGCAGGTGGAGGACAGCTTCGCCAAATACGGCGCCAAGCATAAGCTCAACGTCGCGCTTCTGATCGGCGGCGTTTCGTTCGGCGACCAGGACTCCAAGCTGGTCCGCGGCGTCGACGTCTTGATCGCCACGCCCGGCCGCCTGCTCGACCATTCCGAACGCGGCCGCCTTCTGCTGAGCGGCGTCGAGCTTCTGGTCATTGACGAAGCCGACCGCATGCTCGACATGGGCTTCATTCCCGACATCGAGCGCATCTGCAAGCTCGTGCCGTTCACCCGGCAAACACTGTTCTTCACCGCCACCATGCCGGCGGAAATCCGCCGCATCACCGAACAATTCCTGCACAATCCGGTCCGAGTCGAAGTTTCGCGGCCGGCAACCACGGTCGCCGCCACGACCCAGCTTTTGGCGAAGTCCGGTCGCGAGCCGCACGACAAGCGCGATACGCTGCGCCGGCTGATCCGCGCCGACGAAAAGTTGAAAAACGCCATCATCTTTTGCAACCGTAAGCGCGAAGTGGCCACGCTCTATCGCTCGCTGCTGCGGCATGGCTTCTCGGTCCAGGCGCTGCACGGCGACATGGATCAGCCGGCGCGCATGGCCGCGCTCGAGCAATTCCGCAAGGGCGAGGTGATGTTGTTGGTCGCCTCCGATGTCGCCGCGCGCGGTCTCGACATTCCCGAGGTCAGTCACGTCTATAATTTCGACGTTCCGCATCACGCGGACGATTACGTGCACCGGATCGGGCGCACCGGACGCGCCGGCAAGACCGGCACCGCGATCACTCTTGTCGCCGGCGGCGATGACGCAAAGGCCGTCGCGGCGATCGAGAAACTCATCGGCGAACGTATCGCCTGGATGGGCGAAACACCCGGCCCCACCAACGCGGCCACCGCGGAGCCCAAGCCGGACGTCGCCTCGTCTCAGCCAACAACAAACGCGCCGCAACATCGGCGCGACCGCGACCGGTCCAACCGCCGGCACAAGGCCCCTCGCCCGCCGGCTTCGGCTTCGATCGCGCGAATCCCGCAGCGCCCGCCGCAGCCGGCCCGCGCAAGCCGCGCCGACGAAGGCGACGCCTCGCACTTGCCGGCATTTTTGCTGCGCCCGGTTACGGTCAAGGCTTAAGCCGGAGAATACGAGTGGCGCTCGCTGCGCGCGGGGCGATGCCGGCGCGCTCTCTTCCGCTACAGCGAAATTGAAAAAACGGACGAGCCGTTAAGCGTGCGCGCCGGCAGCATCGGTTGCCGGCTCGATCTGCACCGACTCGCCGCAGCCGCAGGCCGCCGTCTGGTTCGGGTTGTTGAAAGTAAATTGCGCCGCCAGCTTGTCGACTTTGTAGTCCATCTCGGTGCCGAGCAGAAACAAGACCGCTTTGGGATCGACGAGGATGCGCACGCCCTTCTCTTCGATCACTTCGTCAAGCGGATTTACCGCGTCGGCATATTCCATGAAGTAGCTCATGCCGGCGCAGCCGCCGTTCTTGACGCCGACGCGCACGGCGGCGATCGGCCGATCGGCGTTCGACATCACCGTCTTGATGCGCTCCGCGGCGGCGTCAGTGAGCCGCATCACCTGAGGTCTCGGCCGGGCAGTCGCCATGTCAACGTCCTCGTTCCAGTTGCGAATTGTTTTAGCTCGAAACGCTTAACAACCGCACTCCCTCGATGTAGTGCGCCGGCGATCGGCGCGCAACTCACGCTTTCGCTCACCACATATTGAGCACGGCCCGCGCCTCGTCCGACATGCGGCTCGGATCCCAAGGCGGATCCCAGACGATATCGACCTTGGCCTCGCGCACGCCAGGTACGCTTGCGACCGCGTTTTCCACCTCGCCGGGCAGATCCGCCGCCGCCGGACAGTTCGGCGTGGTCAGCGTCATTTTGATTTTCACGCCGCGGTCGTCATCAACGTCGACGTTGTAGATCAGGCCAAGCTCGTAGATATCGGCCGGAATTTCCGGATCGTAGACGGTCTTCAGCGCCGTCACGATCTCGTCGGTTAGGCGCGCGAGTTCCTCCGCCGGAATCGCAGAGGACGGCGCCGCCGCGCTTGCATCGGCCGCGCTTCCGGCAACGGCCCCATCGGTGTTCTCGCCGGCCATCGTATTGGTCGCTGCGTTTTCGCCGAGCGCGGCGTCGGCGGTCGTTTCGGCGGCTGCCGGTTTTGTTTCGTCCGTCATGCGAAAATATCCTGCGCCTTGATCAAGGCTTTCGCGAGAAGATCGACCTCGTCCCGAGTGTTGTACATCGCGAAAGACGCGCGACAAGAAGCCGTAAGTCCAAAGCGTTTGAGGAGCGGCATGACGCAGTGAGTGCCCGCGCGTATGGCGACGCCGGAGCGGTCGATAATGGTCGCAACGTCGTGCGGATGCGCGCCCTTTATTTCGAACGACACGATCGGCCCTTTGTCCTTGGCCGTGCCGAAAATGCGCAACGAATTGATTTCGCGCAGGCGGTCTTGCGCATAGCGCGTCAGCCCCGCCTCGTGGCTCCTGATTCGCGCCTTGCCGACCGACGCGACATAATCGAGCGCAGCGCCAAGCCCGATGGCCTGTACGATCGAAGGCGTGCCCGCCTCAAATTTGTGCGGCGGATCACCGTAAGTGATGCGGTCCTCGAATACCTCGCGGATCATCTCGCCGCCGCCGTTGAACGGCGGCATGGCGGCGAGGTGGTCGTATTTGCCGTAGAGGACACCGATGCCGGTCGGCCCATAAAGCTTGTGGCCGGTGAATGCGTAAAAATCGCAGTCGATGTCGCGGACGTCGACATCGCAATGGACGGCGGCCTGCGCGCCGTCGATTAAAACTGGCACGCCGTGGGCATGCGCAATGCGGCTGACTTCTTTCACCGGCACCAGCGTGCCAAGCATGTTCGACATATGAGTGATGGCCACCATCTTGGTGCGCGGGCCGATCAGCTTCTCGAATTCGTCGATAAGGAAATTACCGTCGTCGTCGACTGGCGCCCACTTGATCACCGCGCCCTGGCGTTCGCGCAGAAAATGCCACGGCACGATATTGGAATGGTGCTCCATGATGGAGAGCACGATCTCGTCGCCAGGTTTGATGCGCTCGCGGCCGAAAGTATAGGCGACCAAGTTGATCGCCTCGGTGGCGTTGCGGGTGAAAATGATCTCTTCTTTGCGGCCGGCATTGAGGAACGCCGCAACCTTTTCCCGCGCGCCCTCGTAGGCCTCGGTCGCCTCGTTGGCGAGATAGTGGAGCCCGCGATGCACGTTGGCATATTGCGTCGTGTAGGCTTGGTGTAGCCGGTCGAGCACCGCCTTGGGCTTTTGCGCCGAAGCGGCGTTGTCGAGATAGACGAGCGGCTTGCCGTAAACCTGCGTGGCGAGGATCGGAAAGTCCGCGCGGATGCCGCTGACGTCGTAGGCGCCGTTGGTGGCTACGTCGTTCATGCGGTCACGTCGCGGGTGCTCCGCACCTTCAGCCACGCCGCGACCTCTTCCATCAGCGCTTCGCGCAGTCCGGCATGCTCGATCCCCTCGACCGCCTCACCCAAGAACGCCTGGATCAGCAGCGCCTCGGCTTCGCCGGGCGGAATGCCGCGCGCCATCAGATAGAATTTCAGATCGTCATCGATTGCGCCCGCGGTCGCGCCATGGCCGCACTGCACGTCGTCGGCGAAGATTTCAAGCTCGGGCTTGCTGTCGGCTTCCGAGTCCTCGGAAAGCAGCAGCGCCCGCGTCATCATCTTGGCGTCGGTCTGCTGCGCTTCTGGCCGCACGATAATTCGGCCCTGGAACACGCCGTGGGCTTCGTCGTCGAGCACCGACTTGAAGACCTCGCGGCTCTGGCAGCCAGGCGCGCCGTGTTGGGCGACGAGCGTCGCATCGGCGTGCTGCCGGCCCTTGAGCAGCGTGGCGCCGCGAATGTTGGCGACGGTATTTTGGCCGTCGAAATTGACGAAAAGCTGGTTGCGCACGACGGCGCCGCCGATGACGAAATTGAACGCGTTGAAGCGCGCCTTGGCCCCGATTGCGACCGCGAGGGTCGAGACGTGCAACGCGTCTTTGCTTTCGCCGACGATCTTGACGTGATCGACGTGAGCCTCGTCGGCGACGAACAATTCGAGCGCCGCGTTGACCTGATAATCGCCGGCCGCGCCCTCGAAGCTCTCGATCAGCATGACGCGCGCGCCGCGCTCGACAACGACCAGCGAGCGGATGAAATCCGCGTTCGGCTTTCCCGAAGCGACGAACAGAAGGTGCAGCGGACGCTCAATGGTGGCGTGGGCGCCGACGCGGATCACGGCGCCGTCACCCATCAGCGCGGTATTGAGCGCAACCGCCATGTTGTCCGGCGCGGCGAGCTTGCCGAGATGCGCCGATAGCGCCGCATCGTTGCTCGCGAGCGCGTCGGCCAGCGAACGGATGGTCAACCCCGATTCCAACGCACCGACGTCGGATAACTCGGAGACAAAGGCCCCGTCGACGAAAACGAGTCGGCGCGTTTCGACGTCGCCAAGCCATTGGCCGGCAGTTTTCGCGCGCGCCTTTGCGGCTGCGTCCGGCGGCCCGGCGAGCGGCTTTGCTTCGCGCATCAGCGCGCGCAGGTCGGTATATTTCCACTCCTCGACGCGGCGATGCGGCAACCCTTCGCGGGCAAATAGGTCGAAGGCGGCGGCGCGCTGATCGGCGATCGCGCCGGCGCCGGGCAGCCGCCCGCGCGCCTGCGCAAATTCCTGCGCCAGCGCCGTCTCCGCGGCCGTCTTTATGACTTTCAGCTCAGCCATGGCATTCATGTCGCGGGGACTTACGCCGCCGCTTCTTCCTGATACTCGGCGTAACCGCGCGCCTCGAGTTCGAGCGCCAAATCCTTGCCGCCGGTTTTGACAATGCGGCCGCCCGATAGGACGTGCACCACATCGGGCACGATGTAGTTGAGGAGCCGCTGATAGTGCGTGATGACCACGAACGAGCGTTTGGGACCGCGCAGCCGGTTGACGCCCTCGGAGACGATTTTCAGCGCGTCGATGTCGAGGCCGGAATCGGTTTCATCGAGCACCGCGAGCCGCGGCTCAAGCAGCGCCATTTGCAGGATTTCGTTGCGCTTCTTTTCGCCGCCGGAAAAGCCGACATTGACGCCACGGCGCAGCATGTCCTGGCCGATGCCGAGCTCCTTGGCGACCGCGCGGACCTTCTTCAAGAATTCCGGAGTCGACAGCTCAGTCTCGCCGCGTTTCTTTCGCTGCGCGTTGAGCGCGGTGCGAAGGAACGTCATGGTCGCGACGCCGGGGATTTCCAGCGGATATTGGAAGGCGAGAAAGAGGCCGGCGGCCGCGCGCTCGTCCGTC
>DATNNI010000266.1:0-3933 GCA_035601915.1 Xanthobacteraceae bacterium | reverse complement strand
GTAAAGTTCACCGGCACGAAGCGCTTTGGGCTTGATGGCGGCGAGTCGATGATTCCCGCGCTTGAGCAGATCATCAAACGCGGCGGCGCGCTCGGCGTGCAGCAGATCGTGATCGGCATGCCGCATCGCGGCCGGCTCAATGTGCTGGCGCAGGTGATGGGCAAGCCGCATCGCGCGATTTTCCACGAATTCAAAGGCGGCTCGTCGACGCCCAACGAAATCGACGGGTCCGGCGACGTGAAGTATCACCTCGGCGCCTCGTCCGATCGCGAGTTCGACCAAAACAAAGTGCATTTGTCGCTCACTGCCAATCCGTCCCATCTGGAAATCGTCGACCCGGTGGTGCTCGGCAAAGTTCGCGCCAAGCAGGATCAACTCGGCGCCAGCTCGCAAAACCGCAACATGGTGATGCCGCTGCTCATTCACGGCGACGCGTCGTTTGCCGGCCAGGGCGTGGTCGCCGAGTGTTTCGGGTTGTCCGGGCTGCGCGGCCATCGCACCGGCGGTTCTGTGCATTACATCGTCAATAACCAGATCGGGTTCACCACCAGCCCGCGCCACTCGCGCTCTTCGCCGTATCCGTCCGACGTCGCCAAAATGATCGAGGCGCCGATCTTTCACGTCAACGGCGACGATCCGGAAGCGGTGGTTTACGCCGCCAAGGTGGCGACCGAGTTTCGGCAGAAATTCCAGAAGCCGGTCGTCATCGATATGTTCTGTTACCGCCGGCACGGCCACAACGAAGGCGATGAGCCGTCGTTCACCCAGCCGCTGATGTACAAAGCGATCGCGGCCCATCCAACGACGCTCGAAATCTACGGCAAGAAACTCATCGGCGAGGGTTTGATCACTTCCGCCGAAGTCGAGAAGATGAAGGCCGATTGGCGCCATCGGCTCGACGAGGAGCTTGATGCCGCGCAAGGCTATCGCGCCAACAAGGCCGATTGGCTCGATGGCCGCTGGTCCGGTTACAAGACCGGAGGCGACGCCGACGATCCGCGGCGCGGCAAGACCGGCGTCGACATCGGCGAGCTCAAGGAAATCGGCCAGAAGATAACGACACTGCCGGCCGGCTTCCATCTGCACCGTACCCTCAACCGGTTCTTCGAGAATCGCCGCAAATCGATCGAGTCTGGCGCCGGCATCGATTGGGCCACGGCCGAAGCCTTGGCGTATTGCTCGCTGTTGCTTGACGGTTACCGGGTGCGGCTGTCCGGCCAAGACAGCGAGCGCGGCACCTTTTCTCAGCGTCACTCGGTTCTCGTCGATCAGGAAAACGGGGAGCCGTACACGCCGTTCAATCATTTGAGCGACGATCAGGCGCGCTTCGAGGTCATCAACTCGATGCTGTCGGAAGAAGCCGTGCTCGGCTTCGAGTATGGCTTTTCGCTCGCCGAGCCCAACGCGCTGACCTTGTGGGAAGCGCAATTCGGCGATTTCGCCAACGGCGCGCAGGTTCTGTTCGATCAGTTCATTTCGTCGGGCGAACGCAAATGGCTGCGGATGTCGGGCCTGGTTTGCCTTTTGCCGCACGGCTACGAAGGGCAGGGGCCGGAGCATTCCTCCGCGCGGCTCGAGCGCTTCCTGCAGATGTGCGCCGAAGACAATATGCAGGTCGCCAATTGCACCACGCCGTCGAATTATTTTCACATTCTGCGCCGCCAGCTTAAGCGCGATTTCCGCAAGCCGCTCATTCTGATGACGCCGAAATCGCTGTTGCGCCACAAGCGCGCGGTGTCGCGGCTCGACGAGATGGGCCCGGACACCTCGTTCCATCGGCTGCTTTGGGACGACGCGCAAAATAACGCGGACGAAAAGATCAAGCTTGTGCCCGACGCCCAAATCCGCCGGGTCGTGATAAGCTCCGGCAAGGTCTATTTCGACCTTTACGACGAACGCGAAAAACGCGGCATCGACGACGTTTATCTGCTGCGCATCGAGCAGCTCTATCCGTTCCCGACCAAGGCGCTGATGCTCGAGCTGTCGCGCTTCAAGCAGGCCGAGATCGTTTGGTGCCAGGAAGAGCCGCGCAACATGGGCGGCTGGGTTTTTGTCGATATCTTTTTGGAGTGGGTGTTGAACCAGATTGGAGCCAAGCACCGGCGCGCGCGTTACGCCGGCCGTCCGGCTTCGGCGTCGACTGCGGTGGGCCAGATGTCGCTGCATTTGGCGCAACAAGCGAAGTTTCTCGAAGACGCGCTCGGATAGCGGACGGCGCAGGACAGACAGACAGCGCGCGACAGAAAAGATTTTCGTCCGCGATGGTTCGTTGCGTGTCGTCGTTGCGGTGCGAACAAGGAACGGACTTATGGCTGAGATTCGCGTGCCCACCCTCGGCGAGTCGGTGACCGAAGCGACCATCGGCAAGTGGTTCAAGAAGGCGGGCGATGTGGTCGCGGTCGACGAGCCGCTGGTCGAGCTGGAAACCGACAAAGTCACCATTGAGGTGCCGGCGCCGGCGGCTGGCGTGCTCGCCGATGTAGCGGTCAAGGATGGCGCCACGGTCGCGGTCGGTGCGCTGCTCGGCTCGATCAAGGAAGGCGCGGGCGCGGTGCCGACCGGGCGGCCGGAGCAAAAGACCGAAACCGCGAAAGCGATCGGCGCCGGACCCGAGCCGATAGCGCCCCGGCAAGCCCCCGCGCCGCCTCCCGCGAAAGCGGCCGACGCGACCACTGGTCCCTTGGCGCCTTCGGTGCGCAAGATCGCCGCCGAAACCGGCGTGGATGCTTCGACGGTGCCCGGTACCGGTAAGGACGGCCGCGTCACCAAGGGCGACATGCTCGCGGCCATCGAACGCGCAGCGGCGCAACCGACGCCGGTTGCCGCGCCCGCTGCCGCGGTGCAAGCACGCGCGCCATCGCCGCCCGACGACGCCGCGCGCGAGGAGCGGGTGCGGATGACGCGGCTGCGTCAGACCATCGCGCGGCGGCTGAAGGATGCCCAGAACACGGCCGCCATGCTCACGACCTTCAACGAGGTCGACATGACGCACATCATGGCGCTGCGCAGCCAGTATCGCGAGCTGTTCGAGAAGAAGCACGGCGCCAAGCTCGGCTTCATGGGCTTCTTCGTTCGCGCCTGCGTGCAGGCGCTCAAGGAAATTCCGGCGGTGAATGCCGAGATCGACGGCGCCGACATCGTCTACAAGAACTATTATCACATCGGCATTGCCGTCGGCACCGAGCGCGGACTCGTTGTGCCGGTGGTGCGCGACGCCGATCAAAAATCGATTGCCGAGATCGAAAAGGCGATCTCCGATTTCGGCCGCCGCGCCCGCGATGGCGCGCTCAAGATCGACGAATTGCAGGGCGGCACCTTCACCATCACCAACGGCGGCATTTACGGCTCGCTGATGTCGACACCGATCCTCAACGCGCCGCAATCCGGCATTCTCGGCATGCACAAGATCCAGGAACGGCCGATGGTGGTGGCCGGCAAAATTGAAGCGCGGCCGATGATGTATCTCGCATTGTCCTACGACCACCGCCTGGTCGACGGCCGCGAAGCGGTGACCTTCCTGGTGCGGGTGAAGGAGTCTTTGGAAGAGCCGTCGCGGCTGGTGCTGGATTTGTAAACGTTCTCCCTCCCCTGAAAGGGGGAGGGTCGGGGTGGGGGTCGCGACATCATGACACCCACCTGGCTCGCCGCTGTTGCGGCTCGCCGTCCTCCCCCTTGCAGGGGGAGGAGTAAGGGAGGCGATCGATGGCTCAGTACGACGTCATTGTCATCGGCACCGGTCCCGGCGGCTATGAGTGCGCCATCCGCGCCGCGCAGCTCGGCTTGAAAACGGGCGTTGTCGAGAAAAACGCCACCTTCGGCGGCACCTGCCTCAACATCGGCTGCATCCCGTCGAAAGCCATGCTGCACGCTTCCGAATTGTACGAGGAAGCGGGCGAGAATTTCGGCAAGATGGGAATCAAGGTCGGCAAGCCC
>DATNNI010000265.1:0-6738 GCA_035601915.1 Xanthobacteraceae bacterium | reverse complement strand
ATGTGCCCCCGGACGTGCTCACCAACGCCGAATTGGCAGAGATGGTCGACACGACCGACCAATGGATCACCGAGCGGACCGGTATTAAGGAACGCCATATTCTCCGCGGCAAGGGCCTCGGCACCTCGCATATGGGCGCCGAGGCCGTGCGCGGGCTTTTGAAGAAAACCGGCACCCCTCCTGGCGACGTCGATCTCCTGATTTGCGCAACGACCACGCCCGATTTTGTCTTTCCGTCCACCGCCAATCTCATCTGCGACATGGTCGGCATCCGCGAGGTGGGCAGCTTCGACGTCCAGGCCGCGTGTTCGGGATTCATTTATGCGCTGAGCATTGGAGCGCAGTTCATCGAAACCGGGACCTATCGCAAAATCGTGGTGGTCGGCGCGGACAAGATGTCGGCGATCATCGATTACACCGATCGCGCCACCTGCGTGTTGTTCGGCGACGGCGCCGGCGCGGTGCTGCTCGAGCCGGGGCGGCAGTACGGCATCATGGACGTTCTGATCGCCTCCGATGGTGCTGGCGCGAAGCATTTGCACCAGAAAGCCGGTGGCAGCCGTATGCCGCCGACGCCGGAGACCGTCGCCAAGCGCCTCCACTACGTCCACCAGGAAGGCGCCGCGGTGTACAAATACGCGGTCGCGCGCATGGCCGAAGTTGCGACCGACCTCATGCAGAGAAACGGGCTGACCAGCAAAACGGTTGATTGGCTCGTACCGCATCAGGCCAACAAACGGATCATCGAGGCGACCGCCGAGCGCACCGGGTTGCCGCTTGATCGGGTGATGGTGACCATCAACAAATTCGGCAACACAACCGCGGCGACCATTCCGCTCTGCCTTTGGGAATACGAAGGCAAGCTCAAACGCGGCGACCGCCTGCTGCTTGCTGCGTTTGGCGGCGGCTTTACCTGGGGTGGCATCTACATGACCTGGGCCTACGATCCGCCGAAGCCAAAGACCGGCGACGACGCCGGCGAAAAGCTTACCGCAAAAGGCGCCACACGAAGATTCGCGGCGAAGCTTGCCGGCATCTTGCCGCTCGCCGTGTCGGGTTCGTTCGCCGCGTCTTTGTTGCGGCGCGAATAAAGCCGCAAGCTAGCCGAAGCAAAACGGCTATAATGGCGTTCCAGTGTTTCGAAAGAACGCCATGCTCGACACCGCGGCCCTCGCCAAGACGCAGCTCAACACGCAGCTCAAGCCGCCGGTGAGCCCCAGCGGCAATTCGCAATACGCTCAACTGCACCGGCGTTTTCCAAGCACGCAATATTTGCGCGACGGCGCGCGCCGGCGCATTCCGCATTTCGCGTTTGAATACGCTGACGGCGGCGCCGGGAACGGCGATAAGGGCATCAAGCGTAATTGGGCGGCGTTTGATGCGGTCGAATTGGCGCCGCGCTACGGCGTCATGCCGTCGCTGCCGCCAACCTCCGTCGAGCTATTCGGCCGCCGATTTTCAGCACCGATCGGCGTCGCCCCTATGGGCGGCCCCTCGATCGTTTGGCCGGGAGCGGATGAATATTTGGCCCGCGCCGCGCAACGCGCCGGCGTTCCTTACATGCTCAGCACCGTCGGCGGCGCCACGATCGAACGCATCGCCGAGGTCGCGCCCGACGTGTTCTGGTTTCAGCTTTATCGGTTCGCCGGCAACGACCACGCTATTGGGCTCGATCTGCTGCGCCGGGCCGAACGCGCCGGCTGCCGCACCCTGGTGCTGACGCTTGACGTGCCGGTGCGGACGACCAGGCCGCGTGAAGCCGCGACCGGGCTTGCCGGCTCGTTCCGGGTCGATCGCAAGATCGTCTTGCAGAGCGCACTAGCGCCGGCATGGGCCATGGCGCTTTGGCGCAATGGGACCCCGCGATTTGCCAACGTGCGCGCTTACGCAGGCGAGGGCATTTCGCTTTCGGAGCTTGTCGCTTTCACCCGCAGAGAGATGGGTGGCGCTTTCACTTGGGACGAAGTGGCGAAGTATCGCGAATGGTGGAAAGGAAACCTCATCGTCAAAGGCGTCATGCATCCGGCCGATGCCGAAAAGGCCGTGTCGCTCGGCGCTGACGGCGTAATCGTTTCCAATCACGGTGGCCGGCAAAATGACGCGCTCCCGGCATCGATTGACGTCCTTCCGGCGATTGTCCGCGAGGTCGGAAGCCGCACGACGGTGATGATCGATTCGGGCGTGAGAAGCGGCAGCGACATTGTTCGCGCTTGCGCACTGGGCGCGTCAGCTTGTTTTGCCGGGAAAGCTTTTCTCTGGGGTCTCGGAGCCTTGGGCGCCGACGGTCCCGGCCACGTTATCGATTTGTTGATCGAAGAGACGCAAGCAGCGATGGGACAATTGGGAGCGCTTTCGGTCGAGGCGTTGCGCTCTCTGACTATCCGTCATCCCGGAGTTTTTCGGTTCTGACCGGCGCAAGTCCCGCGTGGCGGCTTAGCTCGCGATGCGCTCGGTTGTTATCGCACGGCTCGTTAGGCAACCAGCACCACGTCTTGTCCTTGAGAGTGTCGTAAATCTCGTAAAGACTCGGCGGCCGCACCACGGTCGGGTAGGTGACGCTACGTCAGGCAACGCGAGGTGAAATTGCCGACGTGGACTAGCTTGCTGAAGGCCGCTTCGCAGCCGACGGGGATCGTGCTGGACTTGCTGCCCTCTATTTTCGGCGCGGCCCCAGCCCGCAGGACCGGCAATCGGTCACCCTTAAGCGCGCTGTTGCTAATGGTGCCGCCGATGGCGATGCCGCTCGCTGACGACGGGCCAGATCCAATTGGAAGGCAGGCCAGGACTAGGGCTATGAGCGCGCTGCCAATCAGCCATACGCCGATGACGCCTTTAGGCGTTTTTGAGCGAGGCGCGTTCGAGGATTGGGTTACTGACCGACCTGTATGCATGGCCGCCACTCCGACTAGAATTCCTAGTCACTTGAAGTCTCCCCTCGCGCCCTCGGAAATTCAGTGATTTCCGTTACATTTAATTCGCTGGGCGACCGCTTGTTCCAAGACGCGCCAGGTCGATGCGTGCGGAGGTCAAAAGCTGGCAAAGCGGCACGCAATGCGTTATCGAGGGCGGTTCGCCTTATTTAGAAAATTCACCGTCGGGGCGCCTCGCCGCAACGCCACGTGTGCAACGACTTCTCGGTGTTCGGGCCGCCCGAGGTCTGGCGTGGCGGCTGTCCAGGTCGCCGAAACGCGACGTTATTCCGGGCGGTTCTCTGGGGCGGGTACTGATTTGGAACTCGTGGGGTGATTTGCCGAAACCCGCGTGATTTGAGGCATCTGCGGGGATTTTCCCAAGGGAAAACTCGCCCCGCCGCCGTTGCGCAGTCTGCGCATTTTTGGCAATGTCCGCGCCACTTTAAGCCAACGCTTGAAATCCTGCGTGAGGCGTTTCCCTGCCGGCCGGCTTATTCTCCGGCCTCCATCGAACCGGGGTCTTTTCAATGACGACGTTGTGGTTGATCGTTCTGTGCGGCGTGCTCGCCCTGATCTACGCCATTTGGGCAACAAGCTGGGTGCTGCGCGCCAATCCCGGCAGCGAAAAAATGCAGCAAATAGCCGCGGCGGTGCGCGAGGGTGCGCAGGCTTACCTGCGGCGGCAATACACCACGATCGCGATCGTCGGCATCGTTATTTTCCTGATTGTCGGTTTTCTGCTTGGCTGGCTGGTGGCGGTCGGTTTTGCCATCGGCGCGATTCTGTCAGGCGCCGCCGGCTTCATCGGCATGAACGTGTCGGTCCGCGCCAATGTGCGCACCGCGCAAGCCGCTATCAGCTCGCTCGCAGACGGCTTGGAGATTGCGTTTCGCGCCGGTGCCATCACCGGCCTCTTGGTCGCGGGCTTGGCTCTGCTCGGCGTAACGCTGTATTTCCTGTTTCTCACGGGCGGCCTGCATCTGGCGCCAAACGATCGCACTGTCGTTGATTCCATGGTGGCGCTCGGCTTCGGCGCTTCGCTGATTTCGATCTTCGCCCGACTGGGTGGCGGCATTTTCACCAAAGGCGCCGACGTGGGCGGTGACCTCGTCGGCAAGGTCGAAGCCGGCATTCCGGAAGACGATCCGCGCAATCGCGCCACCATCGCCGACAATGTCGGCGATAACGTCGGCGATTGCGCCGGCATGGCCGCCGATTTGTTCGAAACTTACGCGGTGACCACCGTTGCTACGATGGTCCTTGCTGCCATTTTCTTCGCCCCGATCTCGATCGAGATGGTCACGCGGATGATGACTTTTCCGCTGGCGATCGGCGGCATCTGCATCATCGCGTCGATTATCGGCACTTTTTTTGTGCGGCTCGGCCCCAGTCAATCGATCATGGGCGCTCTCTATAAGGGCATGATCGCGACCGCGATCCTGTCGCTCATCGGGATTGCCGGCGTCACCCATTACCTGATCGGTTTCGGACCGCTGGCCGGCGTCAACTATTCGGGTGCGACGCTGTTCTATTGCGGCATCACCGGGTTGGTCGTGACCGCGCTCATTATCGTCATCACCGAATATTACACCGGCACGCCGTACCGGCCGGTGCACTCGATTGCGCTGGCTTCGGTCACCGGTCATGGCACCAACGTGATTCAGGGACTTGCGGTGTCGTTGGAATCCACCGCATTGCCGGCGCTGGTGATCATTGCGGGTATTCTGGTCAGCTATAACCTTGCCGGCCTGTTCGGCATCGCGATTGCGGTGACGACCATGCTGGCGCTCGCGGGCATGGTGGTTGCGCTCGATGCTTTCGGACCTGTCACCGATAACGCCGGCGGGATTGCCGAAATGGCTGGCTTGCCGAAAGAAGTGCGCAAGTCGACCGACGCACTCGATGCGGTCGGCAATACCACCAAGGCCGTGACCAAGGGCTATGCGATCGGCTCGGCCGGCTTAGGCGCCTTGGTGCTGTTTGCGGCCTATAGCCAGGATCTGAAATTTTTCGTCGCCACTTCCGACATCCACCCTTACTTCCAGGGTGTTGCACCTGACTTCTCGCTCAATAATCCGTACGTGGTCGCCGGTTTGTTGTTCGGTGGATTGTTGCCCTATTTGTTCGCTGCAATGGGCATGACGGCGGTCGGCCGCGCCGCGTCCTCGATCGTCGAGGAGGTACGCCGGCAATTCCGCGAAAAGCCCGGCATCATGCAAGGCACGGAGAAACCCGATTACGGCCGTGCCGTCGACTTGCTCACACGCGCCGCGATCAAGGAGATGATCGTGCCGTCTTTGTTGCCGGTGCTGTCGCCGGTCGTCGGCTATTTCATCATCTATTTCATCGCCGGCGGCGGCGCGGCTGGTAAGTCGGCCGGCTTCTCGGCATTGGGCGCGATGTTGCTGGGCGTGATCGTGAACGGCCTTTTCGTCGCGATCTCCATGACGTCGGGTGGCGGCGCATGGGACAACGCCAAGAAATACATCGAGGACGGTCATTACGGCGGCAAGGGCTCCGAGGCCCACAAGGCCGCCGTTACCGGCGACACCGTCGGCGATCCTTACAAGGATACCGCCGGCCCGGCTGTCAATCCGATGATCAAGATTACCAATATCGTTGCGCTACTGCTGCTCGCCGTGCTTGCGCATTAGCCTGGTTGCCCCGGTCGCCGGCGTACGGATATTCGCGGTTGGGTGTTGGCGCGAGTGGCGGCCGTTAGAACGGCAGTCCGATATGCGCGTTCATGATGGAGTCGAACATCGCTTTGACAAAGTTGACGTCCGAGCCAGCCGTCGGCGTCGTGCGGCTGACGAAGTCAAACACCTTGCCGTCTTTGATGCCGTAAGAGGCGACTCGTTCCACGCGCCTGTCCTTATCGAAGTAGACGGCGACAACGCGCTGATCGGTGATCTTGCTCGGTAGGAACCCAATCGCGCGTTCGGCTCGTTGCGAGATGTAGTAGAACGCCTCGCCCGAAACCGTGGCGACGGTGGACGGTGTGCCGAGCACGATGAGAACTTGTTCTTGCGAGGCGCCGAGCCGAATCTGCTCGAGCGCGCCGTCGGGCAGGACGTAGCCCCGCTGGAAGGTCTCGCCGAAACATCCGCCCAGCGAAAGGGCGAGCGCAAAAACCACGATGGAGCTTGCGGCGTTGCGGCTCCGCCCCCGCTGCAGAAAACGGTTTGGCATCCTTCGCATTCAACCTTGTGTTATTGGGCGGCCTGTCCTACCCCACCGACCGCCGCAAAGCGGCGACCGAACTGGTACTGACGAGCTATCTTTATGATATTACCGGCGTTTCGGCGAAGCGTCCACGACAATAGAATTCACGCCCTCTATGGCACGATCGTGGCGCAGGCCCGCACAGGCGTATTTTATAGCGATTACGGCATACCCGATACCGTGCAGGGCAGGTTTGAGTTGCTGGTGCTGCACCTGGTGCTGGTGTTGCGGAAACTCAATCGACATTCTCGACCCCCTCGAACTTTCGGCAGGTGGGGGCGCCGCGAATCACTTGGACAGCTGCTTTTCGATGCCTTCTGCCGGGATCTGGATGCGAACCTTCGGGAGATGGGGGTTGGTGATATGGGGGTTCCGCGGCGGATGCGGCGGTTCGGTGAGGAGTTCTACGGCCGTCAGGCCGCCTATCAGGCGGCGCTGGATGAGAGCGACCCCCAAGCGCTTGAGAACGCGCTCGCGCGCAATATCTTCGAGGTAGACACTGTCGAGGCAAGAATAATCCGTCTTGCCGAATATACTCGCGCCGCCGCGGCGCAACTTGAAGATGCAGAGGTTGATGTCTTCGCCAGCGCGCCGGTCTTCC
>DATNNI010000264.1:0-3296 GCA_035601915.1 Xanthobacteraceae bacterium | reverse complement strand
TCTGCTGACAGAACGACACGCGTGCAGCGGACAGGCTCCGCAAGATTGCGTGCGGGCTCCGGGGAGGAACGACATGGCTGGAGATGCGGCGGTCACGGTGGCGGCGCGCCTCGATCGCCTGCCGCCGACACGCCACACCCGCAAGCTTATCACGCTGCTTTCGCTCGGTGGCTGGTTTGAATTCTACGACCTTTTCTTCACAGCTTACGTCGCAATCGGACTTTTCAGAGCCGACATTTACAAGCCTACGACGCAAGGCTTGTTCGATCTGCACGGCTTCGCCAGCTTCGTCGCCGCCGGCTTTGCCGGAATGTTCCTCGGCACCCTCATCTTCAGCAGGCTCTCGGACCGCTTCGGACGGCGCTCGATCTTTACGTTTGCGCTGCTGTGGTACTCGGTCGGCGCGTTCATTATGGCGTTTCAGCAAACTCCGGAAACCATCGATTTTTGGCGGCTCATTGCCGGCATCGGGCTTGGCGTCGAGCTGGTCAACGTCGATGCTTACCTGTCGGAGCTCGTGCCGAAGGAGCAGCGCGGCGCCGCCTTCGCGTACAATCAGTGCGTGATGTACACCGCTGTTCCGATCGTGGCGTTTCTCGCCTGGCAGCTGGTGCCGATGAACATCTTCGGCCTCGACGGCTGGCGCTGGGTGGTCATCATCGGCTCGGTCGGGGCCGTTTTCATCTGGTGGATCCGCCTCAGTCTGCCGGAATCGCCGCGCTGGCTCGCGCAACGCGGCCGCGCCGCAGAGGCGGAGCGTATCGTTTCAGAAATGGAGGATCATGCGCGCGCGGAAACCGGTCGCGATCTGCCGCCGGCGGAAGCGGTCGCCGGTGAGACCGAGCACAAGACCGGTGCGTGGACGGAGATGTGGAATCCGACTTATCGTGGCCGCACGATCATGCTGGTCGTTTTTCAGCTCATTCAGACCATCGGCTATTACGGATTTAACAGTTGGGTGCCAGCGCTCCTGGTCTCGCAAGGCGTCGGAGTCACGAAGTCGCTCGTCTACACTTTCATCATCGCCATCGCCGCGCCGGTCGGCCCGCTGATCGGCTATTTCTTCGCCGACCGTTTCGAGCGCAAATGGCAGATTGGCTGGGCGGCCCTCGGCATGGCAGCCTTCGGCCTGTTATTTGCCCAGCAGACGACGGCAGCCGGTGTGATCATCTGCGGGCTCCTCGTTACCCTGTGCGCGAACTGGTTCTCGTTTGCTTTCCACGCCTACCAGTCCGAGCTCTATCCGACCCGAATTCGCGCGCGGGCGGTTGGATTCGTTTATTCATGGAGCCGGTTCTCCGCCATCTTCTCCGGCTTCATCATTGCTTTTTTCCTCCGCCAATACGGGACCCCCGGCGTGTTCGGTTTCATCGCCGCCGCTATGATCGCGGTGTTCATCATTGTGGGTTTTTTCGGCCCGGCGGTGACGAGAAGGCGGCTGGAAGCCATTGCGAGCTGATTGCTCGCAGCATTCGGGCGCGCAAAAAGAGCGCCCCGGAAATCCGAGGCGCTCCAGAGCGTACGTCAGTCTACAAGCTTAGTTACGCCGCCTGCTTCTGCTCGACAACCTTGCCGTTGCCGATCGGGATGAGACGGGGCTTTTTCGCCTCCGGAATCTCGCGTACCAAATCGACATGCAAGAGTCCGTGCTCAAGCTTGGCGCCTTTCACCTGAACGAAGTCGGCGAGCTGGAACGCGCGCTCAAAGGCGCGGGCCGCGATGCCCTGGTAAAGCACGTCGCCGTGCTTCTCCTCGTTCTTGCCGTTCTTCTCGCCGCGGATGGTAAGGGTGTTCTCCTTAGCCACGATGGAGAGTTCGGACTCGGCAAAGCCCGCTACCGCGACGGTCACGCGATACTCGTTGTCGCCGGTGCGTTCGATATTATAGGGCGGGTAACCGGGTGCCGCGCCGTCGATGCCCTGATCGAGCAAAGAAAACAGCCGGTCAAACCCGACGGTGGAACGATAAAGCGGTGTGAGATCGTAAGTTCGCATGGCATATCCTCCTTTTGAAGCGACATGCGGGGATCCGCCCGTGGGGGCCGGACCGATGTGATGCGCAGCCGTTTCCGGCCTGTGCAAAGACGAGATAGGAAGACGCCGGCCTCGCCGCAAGAGGGTCAAAGAGGCTGGTAAACAAGCACTTATGAAGCTCATTTCCATCGCGGCCAATCCCGTTCCCGACAACGCGGTAACGGGCATGCTCAAGACGCCGGACGGTGTGGCGCTCCGCTTTGCGCGGTTTGCGCCGCCGGCCGGCCGGCGCGGCACGGTTTGCATTTTTCCCGGCCGTACGGAGTGGATCGAAAAATATTTCGAGACCGTGCGCGACTTGCGCGCGCGGGGATTTGCCGTCGCTATCCTCGACTGGCGCGGCCAGGGGTTGTCAGATCGTGCACTGAGCGATCGGCATAAAGGCCACGTGCGCAGTTTTGCCGATTTCGACACTGACCTCGAAACCTTTATGCGCGAAATCGTTTTGCCCGATTGCCCGCCTCCGATTTTTGCTCTCGGTCATTCGATGGGCGGGACTGTGTTGATCCGCGCCGCTTCTCGCGGCCAACGCTGGTTCGATCGCATAGTCCTCTCGGCGCCAATGATCGGCATTGCTTTCGTGACGTCGATAGGGATCGCCGGCGGCATCGTACGGACGATGCGGCTCGCAGGTTTCGGCTCGATGTATGTACCGGGACGTTATCCGGACGTTCTCGACCTTCGGCCTTATGCCGGAAACATCCTGACGACGGACCCCGTACGTTACGCGCGCAACGCCGCCATTCTCGAGGCGGAGCCGGCTCTCGCCTTGGGCGGTCCGACCGTCGGCTGGTGCGATGCGGCGTTCCGCGCCATCCGCCCGTTCCACGAGCCAAGCTACCCCTCGCGGATTCGGCAGCCGATTCTCATTATCGGCGCCGGCCGCGACGCCATCGTCTCAAACGCGGCGATCGAGGATTTTGCGACATTGCTCCGCGCCGGCTCGCATCTCCCCGTGGTGGGAGCCCAGCACGAGCTGCTGATGGAGCAGGATCGCTTTCGTTCGCAATTCTGGGCGGCCTTTGACGCATTTGTTCCCGGGACGCCGCTTTATTGATGCGCGGCTGAACGTGCCGCAATCGTTTAAGTCGCGAGCCCTTTCTGTAGAATTCTTATGGCCTGGGCGTGAAGGCGGCGATCCCCCGCCGCGATGACGCGGCCGCCGGCGTACGCCCGCTCATTTTCCCAGGTCGTAACGATACCGCCGGATCCTTCGATAATCGGGATGAGCGGCAGCACATCATAAGGCTTGAGCTCGGTTTC
>DATNNI010000263.1:0-2133 GCA_035601915.1 Xanthobacteraceae bacterium | reverse complement strand
CCGGCGGCGCAACTGCGCGACGATGCGCTATCCCGCGCCCGGTTCGAGTTCCGCTGGAGCGACCAGTTCAACCTCTCGCTCGATCCCGACACCGCGCGCGACTACCACGACGAGACGTTGCCGAAAGAGGCGCACAAGGTGGCGCATTTCTGCTCCATGTGCGGGCCGAAATTCTGCTCCATGAAAATCACCCAGGACGTGCGCGACTATGCCGCGACGCTCAATGACCCGGATAAGCGCGCCATCGCCGGTGCGGTGCTCACCGCGGAAGAAGGCATGGCGCAGATGTCGAAGAAATTCTTGGACTTCGGAGCTAATGTGTACGTGGATGCGGACAAGGCGAAGGCGAGCAATAAGGCTCTTTAAAACTTGCCGACGCTGATCATCATTGCCGGTCCCAACGGGGCCGGCAAAACGACCTTCGCGCGGGAGTATTTGGCGGCAGATGAACGGCGCTTTGAATTCGTCAATGCAGATGAGATCGCCCGCAGCCTGAACGGTAAAGACGCGCAGCCGACCTCGGACATTGTCGCGGCCAGGATGATGATTCGTCGCATCGACGAGCTTGTGAAAGCTGGCGCCGATTTTGCGGTTGAAACGACGCTCGCAAACCTAGCTTACTCGCAAAAAATTCCAATCTGGCGGAGGCTTGGATACGTAGTCTCTTTGGTATACTTGCAGTTAGGCTCAACTGATGAATCGATCGCACGTGTCCGCAAGCGGGTCGCTGCCGGCGGACATGGAATAGCAGAGGATGTGATCCTTCGGAGATTTGGGAAGAGTTGGACTTATTTCGAAACTATTTATCGACCGATTGTCGACGAGTGGTACGTGTGGGCGAGTCGGGAAGGCGCTTTTGCTCTGATCAACTCCTGGGACCGAAGACATGAGACAGGGACTAGACTTTAATAAAGCTGAGGCAGCACTGAAGCGCGCCGCCAAGAAGGCCGTGGGTGGCACGCGAGAAGAGCGGGCCGGACGCTTTGCGAGAGCGGGGAAATCGGATCGCAACGCAGCCATCGGCGTTGAACGTGTCCGCCATACCAACACCGGAAATACAGAAAAGTGGCGCAAACGGTGAAGCGGACGACGCTTGTATGCATTTTGTCCGACAACGACGGTTTGTTGAACGAATCATCTGAGTGCCGCGTCCTTTAGGCAAAACGCGTGCTTCGATAGGCTCTGATTCATCGGCGAAAATTCAACGCGCTTTGACTTTGCCGCGGCGATGGCAATAACCGCAGCCAATCTCGCTCACGTAAAGGACGCCTTTGGGGAGGGTACTCCCTGAAGGCGGAGCGAGTGCGGCGCCCGCGAGCGGAAAGATACACTCCGCACCCGGGCGGCTCGGGCATCATGCCTGCCGGCACTAAGACCGGCGCGCGAGGTGCATCGCTGTGACCGAACAGGCGGCGCGTGCGGCTATGTCCGCTCCCTTATGCCGTCTTTCGGGAAGCCTGGCCCGACGCTGAGCCTTCGGGACGATAGTCCCGCTGGTGAGAACCGCAAGTGGAACGCCGGCAGGCGAGCGCGCCCGCAAGCGGAGGGCGGCGCAAGCCGCCTTTTCCGTGGCGCGTCCCGCACGCCGCTTGCGTGCGGGCATAAGACAATGCGTCTGCCGGCGTTCCGCTTCCTTTATTTTTTCGTGGTCGTAGTCTTCGTAGGGTGGGTTGAGCAAAGCGAAACCCACCGCTCAGCATGGTGGGTTACGCCGCTTCGCGGCTAACCCACCCTACGTTTTGGCTGGCAAAACTCGGGCGCGAAAAAACGCGCCGCGAGAGCGAATCACTTTTCCCCTCTCCCCCTGCGGGAGAGGGTGCCCGAGCGAAGCGAGGGCAGGTGAGGGGTTCTTGCGAGAGTACGTCACTGACCCCTCACCCGGCTCGCTGCGCGCAAGCGCGCAACTCGCCACCCTCTCCCGCAGGCGATGATCCCCCACTTGACGGATACGCTAGATTCGAGTCACCCTATCGGGGGACGAATCCCCCCGGAGGGACAACCGTGGCTGACGGCCCGAAAGACAAAAAACCGCCTCTGCCCGGCGGCGTTTCGGTTCGCTCGTATGTCCTTGGACGCGCCGGAAAGCTTCGTGGCGGCGTTACCACAGCATCCACCCAGACGGACGAATGGAAA
>DATNNI010000262.1:0-2904 GCA_035601915.1 Xanthobacteraceae bacterium | reverse complement strand
CGGCATTCCGAAGGAACGTTCGCGCATTTCAACGGTATGGCCGCGACGCCCGCCGATCTCTTGCTGACGCTGCTCGCTTATGACGAGACGCGCGGCGCGCCGCTCACGAATGCACCGTATTCCGCCTATCACCGGCTCGAGGCCCGCGGTGGTGTCCTGATCATGGATACCGGCCGCGTGCCGCCGCTCGATTTGAGTCTGGAGGCCCACGCCGGCTGCCTGTCGTTTGAATTCTCCTCGCCGAAGCAAAGCCTCATTGTCGTCAATTGCGGAATGCCGACGACGGCGCGCGAGGACTGGCGGCCATTGGCGCGATCCACCGCCGCACATTCGACCGTCACCTTCAACGATGAATCGTCCGCGCGTTTCATCGAACGGCCGGTCTTCCGCCGCCTCCTCGGCGGCTCGCCGATGGTCGGCGGTCCAAGCCGCGTCTCGGTCGTCCGCGAGGATGGCAGCGACGCGGCGATCCTGCGTGCAGCTCATGACGGCTACGCCGACCGTTACGGCATTGTCCACGAGCGCACGGTGGCGCTCGCCGCGGACGGCGCGCGCTTCGACGGCGAGGATCTGTTCCTCGATGCCAGCGGCAGCCCGCAAGTGCGCACCGGGCATGACCGTTACGCGGTGCGTTTCCATCTGCATCCTTCGATCAAGGCGACAGGCTTTACCGACGGACACGGCGCTCTCCTTGTCATGGCCAACGGCGAGGTGTGGACGTTCAACGCCGGCGAGAGCCGCGTGCAGCTTGAAGACGGCGTTTATCTCGCGAGCAACGAGGGGCCGCGCCGCAGCGTGCAATTGGTCGTCCATGGCCAGGCGCGCGCCGCGCCGCGCGTGGTGTGGAGCTTCCAGCAGGCCGATCCAATGACGGTCGCAACCGCCGGCAGCGCGCGGCGCGCCCGGCCGGAGCAGCCGAAGCTGCCGCTTTAAGCAGCCGCCGTTTCAAGTATAAAAGCAAATCATGACCGAGCATTTGCGCCGTGCGGCGCGCGCCCTTATTGCGGTGTCCGACAAATCCGGCGTCGCCGAATTTGCCCGGGAGCTTGTCGGTTACGGCATCGAAATTGTTTCCACCGGAGGCACCCGGCGAGCGCTGATGGATGCCGGCCTTGCGGTCACGGATGTGTCCGAGTTGACCGGCTTCCCGGCCATGATGGACGGCCGGGTAAAGACGCTCCATCCGGGAGTGCATGGCGGCATCCTCGCGGTGCGCGGCAACAGCGCGCACGCAGAAGCCATGCGCGCGCATCGCATCCGGCCGATCGACGTGGTGGTCGTCAATCTCTATCCGTTCGAGGAAACAGTGGCCCGCGGCGCAAGCTTCGCCGATTGCATCGAGAATATCGACATCGGCGGTCCGGCCATGATCCGCGCCGCGGCCAAGAACCATGCCGACGTTGTGGTCGTTGTCGAGGGCACGGATTATGCCGCCGTGCTCGACGAATTCGCGCGGCACGGCGGCATGACCACGCTCGATCTGCGCCGGCGGCTCGCCGCCAAAGCGTTTGCGCGCACCGCCGCCTATGACACGGCAATCGCCAACTGGTTCGCCAACGAACTCGATCAATCGGCGCCCGACTATCGCGCGGTGGCCGGACGGCTGATCGAAGAGCTGCGATACGGCGAGAACCCGCACCAGGCGGCGTCTTTCTATCGCCTGCCGGTGCAACGCTTCGGCGTCGCCACCGCGCGGCAAGTGCAGGGCAAGCAGCTTTCGTACAACAACATCAACGACACCGACGCCGCTTACGAATGTGTCGCCGAATTCGATCCGGCGCGCATTGCGGCCTGCGCCATCATCAAGCACGCCAACCCTTGCGGCGTCGCCGAAGGCGAAGATCTCGCCACGGCCTATCGCAAAGCCCTGGCCTGCGATCCGGTATCGGCGTTCGGTGGCGTTGTCGCGCTCAACCGCGCGCTCGACACCGGCGCGGCGCGGGCGATCACCGAGATTTTCACCGAAGTCATCATTGCGCCGGATGCAAGCGAGGAAGCGATTGCGATTGTCGCCGCCAAAAAGAATTTACGGCTTCTCCTGGCGGGCGGCCTGCCCGATCCGCGGGCAAAAGGCTTAAGTGTCAAGACCGTTGCCGGCGGGCTTTTGGTGCAAACACGCGACAACGCCGTGGTCGACGACATGGAGCTAAAGCCGGTGACCAGGCGCGCCCCGAGTGACACCGAGCTGCGCGATCTACGCTTCGCGTTCCGCGTCGCCAAACACGTCAAATCAAACACGATCGTGTACGCCAAGGAATCAGCGACCGTCGGCATTGGCGCCGGACAGATGAGCCGTGTAGATGCGGCGCGCATTGCCGCGCGCAAGGCCGAAGACGCCGCCAAGGACGCTCATCTGAAAGAGCCGGCGACCGAAGGATCGGTAGTCGCCTCCGACGCTTTCTTCCCGTTCGCCGACGGACTTCTAGTCGCCATCGAAGCCGGCGCCACCGCCGTGATCCAGCCCGGCGGTTCAGTGCGCGACGATGAAGTGATCAAGGCGGCCGACGACGCCGGCATCGCCATGGTGTTTACCGGAACGCGGCATTTCCGGCACTAACGCGTCATCACCGGGCCCGGCGCGGCAGCGCCATGACCCAGTGATCCATCTTTGCTTCCATGGGGAAAACTGGATTGCCGCGTCAAGCGCGGCAATGACAAAAGCGGATCAAACCGCGCCGGTGATCCACTGTTCGAGTTTCTGCTTGGGCGCAGCGCCGATCTGCCGGGAGGCCAGCTCGCCGTTCTTGAACAGCATCAGCGTCGGGATCGACATAATGCCGAACTTGGCCGCGGTGCCCGGATTTTCATCGACATTGAGCTTGACGATTTTTACCTTGCCGTTGAGCGATTTGGAAATTTCTTCCAACGCCGGCGCGATCATACGGCAGGGCCCGCACCATTCCG
>DATNNI010000261.1:0-17404 GCA_035601915.1 Xanthobacteraceae bacterium | reverse complement strand
AAGCACTTCGGAGAGCGGGTGTTCCATCAACAGGCGACACCGCGAAGGGCTGACAGAACAAGCCGCAGCCCTTAAGGTTCGGGAGTCGGCATTCGCCGAGTCTTTTTTCGCAGAGGTCATCGGTAATCGGGGGGATGCAATGGGCATAGAGAGCATCATTATTTGGCTTATCGTCGGCGCGATTGCCGGTTGGCTCGCCGGCATGGTTGTCAGGGGCGGCGGCTTCGGACTGATCGGCGACATTGTCGTTGGCATCGTCGGCGCCGTCATCGCCGGGTGGTTGTTGCCGCGGCTCGGCATTTTTATCGGCGGCGGCTTTATCGCGGCCATCATCGATGCCTTCATCGGCGCGGTCATTCTGCTGCTCATCGTGCGCCTGGTCCGGCGCGCCTAGACGCGTTCGCCTCGCGCAACGATTAAAGGTTCTTCAAGACCGTCCGGCCTAGCTTCGCGCCTTCGCGGCGCATGATGTTTCCGGAAGTCGAGGCTTTGAGCCTTCCGGATCATGCCTACAAAGAGAAGGCCGAAAGCCCATGGCGCTGTACGCGTCTTCGCCGGGACACGTCGGCGACGCCAAGCTTTCGCGTCCGCTGGAGCTCATAGCTTTTGCGCTCGTGGTTGCGCACGCGGTCTATCTGGCCGCTTGTTATCTACAAGGCATTTGGATCGTCGCGCCCGACGGCACCGGCGTGCAGTCTGATTTCGTCAACGTCTGGGCCGCGGGTCGGCTGGTGCTCGAAGGCCATCCCGCCTCCGCCTACGACTGGCCGACGCACAAGATCGTCGAGGAAGCGGCGGTCGGCCATCCGTTCGCCGGCTATTTCGGCTGGCATTATCCGCCGCCGTTTCTGTTCGTCGCCGCGGGTTTGGCTTTTTTGTCCTTTGCCACCGCTTATGCCGTTTGGGTCTTCGGTACCTTCCCGATCTACCTCGCCGCAATTCGCGCCATCATCGGCGATCGCACCGGCTATCTGCTCGCGGCCGCCTTTCCCGCGATACTCAGCAACTTCATCGTCGGCCAAAATGGATTCTTGACTGCGGGGCTTTTCGGCGGCGCGCTTTTTCTGCTCGACCGGCGGCCGATCGCCGCCGGCATTCTCATCGGGCTACTGAGCTACAAGCCGCATCTCGGTTTTCTGTTTCCGATCGCGCTCGCGGCCGGCGGGCATTGGCGAACTTTTGCCGCCGCGACCGTGACGGCAGCGCTGATGGCGGCCGCGAGCTGGCTTGCCTTCGGCACTGACACCTGGCTCGCGTTCTTTGCCAATATCGGCCACACCGAGCAGGCGTTCCTGTCGGAAGGCGCGGCGGATCTCGGCAAGATGCAAACCGCGTTCGGCACGGTCCGCACGCTCGGCGGCAGCGAGGCTTTGGCCTGGTACGTCCAGGCGGCGGTCGCGCTCGCGGCGGCAATTGCGGTCGCCGCGTTGTGGCGAAGCCGAGCCGGCGAAGACATTAAGGCGGCCGCGCTCGGCACCGCTGCCATGCTGGCGACGCCTTATCTCTATACTTACGATCTTGTGGTCTTGGCCGTTCCGCTCGCTTTTCTCTTCCGGGTCGGCCATGCACGCGGATTCTTGCCGCATGAATGGGCCGGCATAGCCTTCGCCTGCTTCTTGATTTTGATCTTTCCCTTCGTGAAAGCTCCGGTCGGCTTCGCGGCGATTCTGGTAATCGCCGCATTGATCGCGCGGCGGGCGCTCCAGTCATTTGCGGATAGAAGCGTGAGCGCGTAGAACGGCGCCGACACTGCGCGCTTTTACGCTCTCCGAAAATCGCCAACCGCTTACCCGAAATAGATGAAACGCCCGTCCGATTTGCTCTGCTTTTGCGTCATCATTGCGAGCGCAGCACTTGCCGCATGCGCCGACAAAGCTCCGCCTGAACAGCCAACGTTTTATCAAGATCTCGCGCAAACCGACGTGAAGGTCGACGCGGCGGCAGCTGCCTCCATGATTTCCGGGTATCGCGGCAACAACAGTCTCGGTCCGCTGACTGTCGATCCTGAACTAATGCGGCTGGCGAACGAGCAGGCGCACGCCATGGCGGCGCATGATCGAATGGATCACGATATCGGCCGGCCGTTTCAGGAACGCATCAAAGACTCAGCCTTCCGCGGCAGCGTCGCGGTCGAGAACATTTCGGCCGGCTACCACACGCTGGCGGAAGCGTTTTCCGGCTGGCGCGATTCACCGCCGCACCGCGCCAATATGCTCAATGCCGCGGTCACCCGCATCGGCATTGCCGCGGTCTATTCGCCGACCTCCAAGTACAAGGTGTTCTGGGCGCTGATCCTTGCCGGCGAGCGCGGGCAGCGCGGCTAACGCGCGAAGCGTGCGCTGTTCACGGTCGCCCCATCGGTCGTTCAGGCGACGCGGAAAATATTCGACTTTTCCTCGGACGGGGCGGCGTTCCCGGCACGCTTGACGCGGTTTCGTCCTTCCGCTTTGGCCGCATACAACGCGGCATCGGCTCGCTCGAGCAGAACGTCGAATATTTCGTCGGCCGCCTCGCTTGCCGACACACCGCCGCTGACACTCGCTTTGACCTGACGACCACGGATGAACTTTGAGGCTTCGACAAAGGCGACGCGAATGCGCTCGGCACGCGCGCAGGCCGCCTCGAGGCCGCATCCCGGCATGACCGCGGCGAACTCCTCGCCGCCAAGGCGGCCGAACAGATCGTGTGGCCGCAGCGCCGCGGTCGCAATCTCGCAAAATTTCTGCAGCACGGCGTCGCCGATGGCGTGGCCGTGCAGATCGTTGATGCGCTTGAAACGATCGAGATCGAACATCACCACCGCGATCGGCGCGCCGTTCCGGCGGCAGCGCTGCATGGCCCGTTCGGCGCTGTCGAGCAAAGTCGCGCGATTGGCGACACCGGTCAGCCCATCGGTGCTGGCGGCAACAAGACTTGCCGCCTCATTGCGCTCCTTGATCAGAGCGAGCGCAAACACCGCGGTGCCGAGTGCAAACACGACGCTTTCGAAATAGATGAAGCCGAAAAGGCTGGCGAGCTGTGGAACCGAATCCTGCCCGGTCGTGCCGATGAATGTCGACAGCGTTCCGACTAACAAGGCCAGCGCATGAATGGTCGCGAAGCTGAAAAGCGCCCAGCGGGCAATCAATCGGTCGCCGCGGCCGCGCCATAGGCTTATCGCGGTAATGGCGGTGTAGACGGCACCGCCGGCCAACGCGACGGAACCGTCATACTCGCGAACCACCGGGACCGCGCCGGCGGCGACAATCAGACCACCGCCGAGAAACGCAAGGACGAGCGGCGCCGGCTTGCCGTCGATATTGCGCGCCGCTTTCCAGATCAAACCCGCCTGTGCGCACAGTAGCGCGCCGCCAAGCGCGGACAACCCCGGTTGTTCGAGCTCGACCGCGAACATCAACAACAGGATTCCCGCGGCGGCAGAAAAATCGGCAATGCCCCAGAGAGCCAGCGACGACACCACCCGGTTCTGCGTCCAGGCGAACAGCAGCACCGCGCCGGCGCTGGCCATCGCGAAACTTTGCATCACCATCAGGGTCGGAAGATCCAGCGTCATTCTTTGCATCCAACCGGCGCCGTGCCGAACATTGCTAACGCCCCAATGCCGCTTCTGCCGGGCGTGACCACGCCTTCCCAAGCAAATAATCGGCGCGGGTCATAAACGACCCCGCCTATGGATGCCGACAATTGCGTGGATGCAGGTGAGCAAATCGCAACGCCCGTCACCGGGCGGCGGCGTAATGCAAGACCGCGCCTGCGGTCGGCCACGGCCGCGCCAGAAGGGAACTCGCAGTTAAACGACGCGACTGGGCGTTAAATTCGTTCGGACGATACCGCCAATTGCGGCGCCGTCACGTAACCGGGATGCTGATTTTGCCGCTAGAACCCCCATATTCGCGGTTTGCCACCAGGAAAGAGCGGCCAGATGTCGGACTGTCTTCACTGCGATATCAATGAAATCGTGCAAAAATACATTGATAAAGCCGATACAGCGGACGCCGCGGATATAGCCGCCCGCATGGCCGAGAGCCTCGCGGACATGATCCTGACCTTTGTGCCTGAAGACGACCAGGCGAACGTGCTCGCCCATACTATCGCGCATCTCGGCGAGATGTATTTGCAAAAAGGCGGAGCGGCCGAGGGCGACACCACGCATTGAACGCCGTTCGCAAGACCTGCCAAGGCTGGAACAGTCATTGCGCCGCAATAGAAATCGCGGCACATTGCTTGCGCCGGAATGCGGGTTACACCGATGAATGACGCGTCGCACCGCGACCAGCAATCCAGCGAACTACCGACCGGCCAAGCGCCGCCCCGCGACAAGCCTTGGATTTTCCGCACCTATGCCGGGCATTCGACGGCGGCGGCCTCGAATGAGCTCTACCGAAGAAATCTGAGCAAGGGCCAGACCGGCCTTTCCGTCGCATTCGATCTGCCGACACAAACCGGCTACGACAGCGACCACGTCCTGGCGCGCGGCGAAGTCGGCAAGGTCGGCGTGCCGATTAACCACCTCGGCGACATGCGCGCGCTGTTCGACGGCATTCCGCTCGCCAAAATGAACACCTCGATGACCATCAATGCCACCGCGGCGTGGTTGATGGCGCTCTACATCGCGGTGGCTGACGAGCAGGGTGTGCCGCGCGAGGCGCTCCAGGGCACAATCCAGAACGACATCATCAAGGAATATCTGTCGCGCGGCACTTACGTGTTTCCGCCGGCGCCCTCGATGCGCCTGATCAAGGACATCGCGATCTTCACGACGAGCGAACTGCCGAAGTGGAATCCGATGAACATTTGCTCGTATCACCTTCAGGAGGCGGGGGCGACGCCGGTGCAAGAGCTCGCCTATGCGCTCGCCACCGCAATCGCCGTACTCGACACGGTGAAGAACTCCGGCGAGGTGACGCAAGCAAAATTCGGCGAAGTCGTCGGGCGCATTTCGTTCTTCGTCAACGCCGGCATGCGGTTCGTCACGGAAATTTGCAAGATGCGCGCCTTCGTCGATCTTTGGGACGAGATCACACGCGAGCGCTACGGCATCACCGATCCGAAGCAGCGGCTGTTCCGCTATGGCGTGCAGGTCAATTCGCTGGGATTGACCGAGCCGCAACCGGAGAACAACGTCGCCCGCATCCTGATCGAGATGCTGGCGGTGACGCTTTCAAAGAAAGCGCGCGCCAGGGCGGTCCAGCTTCCGGCCTGGAACGAGGCGCTCGGGCTGCCGCGGCCGTGGGACCAGCAATGGTCGCTGCGCATGCAGCAAATTCTTGCTTACGAGACGGATCTTCTCGAATACGGCGACTTGTTTGACGGATCCAAGGCGATTGACGCCAAGGTCGAGGAACTCAAGCGTGAGGCGAAACAGGAGCTCAAG
This sequence comes from Xanthobacteraceae bacterium, assembly GCA_035601915.1. Lineage (GTDB taxonomy): Bacteria > Pseudomonadota > Alphaproteobacteria > Rhizobiales > Xanthobacteraceae > BOG-931. The sequence goes on along the minus strand of DATNNI010000261.1, from coordinate 12,030 downwards.
CGCATTGAGGAGATGGGCGGCGCGATCGAAGCGGTAGAAACCGGTTACATGAAACAGCAACTCGTGGCCTCGGCCAGCGCTCGTTTCGAAGCGATCGAGCGGGCCGAGCAGATCGTCGTCGGCGTCAACAAATATATCGAGACCGAACCCTCGCCGCTGACCGGCGGCATCGACGCCATCATGACGGTATCGGCGGAGGCCGAGCGAGACCAGATCGCGCAGCTCGAAGCCTGGCGCTCGCAGCGCGATGACGCCAAAGTCAAGGCAGCGCTGACTGAACTCAAACGTGCCGCCACCGGCCGGGGCAACATCATGCCCGCCTCGATCGAGTGCGCCAAGGCCGGCGTCACTACCGGCGAATGGGGCTGGACGCTGCGCCAAGCGTTCGGCGAATACCGCGCGCCGACCGGCGTCGGCCAAGCCATGCGTAACGACGTCGAAGGGCTCGACGACATTCGCGGCGAAGTCGACCGCGTGTCGCGCAAGCTCGGACGCCGGCTGACATTCCTGGTGGGTAAGCCCGGGCTCGACGGCCACTCTAATGGCGCGGAGCAGATCGCGGTGCGCGCCCGCGACGCCGGCATGCAGGTGGTTTACGAGGGGATTAGGCTCACCCCTGAGGAGATTGTCGAAGCGGCGCTTGAGAAGAAAGCGCATGTCGTCGGACTATCGATCCTCTCAGGAAGCCACCTTCCGCTGGTAAAGGACGTGGTGAGCCGGCTGCGCGAGGCGACCGACGTCGACATTCCGGTGGTGGTCGGCGGCATCATCCCGCCGGAGGACGCCAGTGCCCTGAAGGATGCGGGCGTTGCCGCTGTCTACACGCCGAAGGATTTTGAATTAAACCGCATCATGAGCGACCTGGTGCGCATCGTCGAAGACGCGGCGCCACCGGCGACCGCGGTTAGGCAGGTGCAAATGCGGCGGACGTAGTAGGCACGCTCTCGCAATAAGGTTCCTGCCGCGCTTTTGGCCATGCCCATGCCGGATGCGATATACGATCTCACCGCGACGGCGGTCGTCACGCGGTGGCGACCGAACAAGTAGGGCAATCAACCGGGTTCGCCATGCGGGGTCGTTCAATCAAACTCACGCCGTCGAGCCGGGTCCGAAACGACATGCTCTATTTTGCCAACAGGGCACCGCTCCTGCCGGTGCACCGTCGCATGGCGCTCGGCGCCCTGATTGAAGCGCGCGCATCCTGTCCACATCGTCCACCGTGGACCGCGCTGTTCGTCAAAGGGTTTGCGATCTTGGCGCAGAAAGTCCCAGAGTTGCGGCGCGTCTATATCGGCTTTCCAGTCCCCCACCTTTACGAGTATCCCGAAAGCGTCGGGATTATTTCAGTCGAGCGACAGACCGATGAGGGGCCGGCGGTATTCGCCGGAAAAATAAAAGAGCCTGCGAATCTTCCACTTCCCGAACTTGTTAAGCTGGTGCGGCGCTTCAATGAAGCGCCACTTGCTGACATCAAGGAGTTCCGGCGCGTTCTCGTCGTCGGCCGGTTGCCCGGACCAATGCGCCGGCTGCTGATGTGGGTCGGGCTCAATATCGGCCGTCAGCGCGCCAATTTCTTCGGCACGTTCGCATTGTCGGTTTATTCGGCGCTGGGCGTCGAGTCATTGCGTCCGCTGTTTCCGAGTACCGTGGTGCTCAATTATGGCCCGTTTGCCGCCGACGGCACCGTGGATGTCCGCTTCGTTTATGATCATCGGGTAACGGACGGCGCCGTGATCGCGCGCGCTTTGCGTTTATTCGAAACAATTCTGACCGAAACGATGGTCGCCGAAGTCGACGCTTGGCGCTGAATGCCTTGCGTCCCTTGCCGACCGCGGACATCGGCGGAAAATCGATCTTCGCGCCGCGCTGCTAGGCGCGGCTGCCTCCAGCAATGAACAGATGATGCAGCGCGTGCAGCGAGATCATCATGGTCAACGCCGTGCGCAACCACGTTCCCAATCCGGAGCGCGCCGGCACGGCCTTCGCGACGGTTCGAAGCAATGCGAGTTTTCTCCAATCGAACACGCCGACTGCATCCGTCACCGCGCGCGACATCAGATGATGCCCCCAGTCCGAGCGAAGGACGTCGTCTATGGCGGTCGGCGGCGAAAGAAAGATCTTTTTTTGCGAAGCAAGCGTTGCGGACGGCAGCCGCCGGGCAAACGCCTTTCTGATGAGGGACTTCCCCGCCCAGTCTCCGGTAAGCAACGCGCTCGGAAGCGCTGCCGCGAACGCCGCAACGTTATTGTCAAGAAACGGCACGCGACCTTCGATCGAGTGGGTCATCTCTTGGCGGTCAGCGAGAAAATTCAGCTGATACGCCGGCAAATCGTAAATCGTCGCCATGAACCGATCCACATTAACCTGAGGCATGGCGCTTAACTTTGCCGGCGCAACTTGTTCCGCCACTGCGGCAAGCGCCCCGAGCGGCGAATAAAACCGGAGGAAGTCGCGGCTCAAATGCGCGCGAATAAAGCGGCCATAGAACAGCGATAGGGTACGCAGCCAAACAACGCGACGAGACGGTTGACATCCTTCTCGCGCGGCACGGCGAGAAAACCGGAAACGAACTGGCGCGAGCCGAGCAACTGCGACCAATTGGCGAGCTGTTGCGCGATACCGGCGCGACGACCGCCAAGAACGCCGGCGGTAAAGTAAGGATAGCCGGCGAACAGCTCGTCGGCGCCCTCCCCGGTCATGACGGCCTTCACGTGGCTGCGCACCGCCCGCGACAGGAGGAATTTGGCGGTACCGTGGGTATGATGCCCGGAATCTCGCTATGCCAGATCGAATTTAAAAAATTGTCGGTAATGTCCTTGTCGCGGACCGGCACAACGTGATGCTCAACGCTAAGGCGAGATGTCGTCGTGACCGCCGCCTGACGTTCGTCAAGAAGCTTGTCGTTGAAGCCGATGGTGAAGGCTTTGATCGAACGGGTGCCAGAGTGGACGATGGGCGCGAGCACCGCCGACGAATCGATGCCGCCGGAAAGGTAGACACCGATCGGATAGTCGCCATGCAGCCGAACGCGCACGGCCTCGTCAAAAACGTCGAGAAAATTTTGCGCCAATGCGTCCGGATCGACCGAACCTGCGGCTGGCTCGAATTCTAGCGACCAATACGGTTTCTCCGTTACGCTGCCGCCACGAATTTCCACGTAACACCCGGGCTTGACCTCTTGAATGGACGAAAAGGCGCTCGTTCCGGGAACGGTGAGGCCGAACAAGGTCGTGGCAATCGCGGGGTAATCGAGGCGGCGCGGCGCCCCCGGGTTGGCCAACAATCCTTTGATCTCGGAGGCGAACGAAGCCGCATCGTCCGCCGCGCGATAAAAGATCGGCTTGATCCCAAATCGATCCCGCACGAGGAAAAGCGTCTGCCTTTCGGCGTCGAAAAGTGCGAGCGCAAACTAGCCGCGTAATAATGCAAAGGCGGCTGCGCCGCGCACTTGGTAGAGATAAGGGATATCTGGACATCCGACCGAATGTCGCAATCGATTCCGGCGTGGCGCACGATCCGCGCGAGATCCTGGTAGTTGTAGATCTCGCGTTGCACACCGCGAATATCGTACCGTCGGTATTGCTGACAGGCTGGGTCTCTGCGCCCTTGAAGAACGACAGTTGGGCGTGAGCGAACGCGAGCTTCCCGTTCGGGCTAACCCAGCAGGTCCGGCCTTCCGGACCCCGGTGCGCGATCGCGTCAATCATCGCGGTGACGTTGGCGACGCTTGGCGTCCCGTCAAAATCCCACTCACCTGCAATTCCACACATCGATGGAAGGTTTCCTTACGACTCGCGATCGCGGGAGCGTCGCACGCCGACTGCCGGGCAAAATAGAGTTTTAGTGGCAAGCAACAACGCGTCGGGTTTCGGCTGGCGTAGGTCGATAGCGTCCGTGCTGGACCGCTATTTGGCGACGACCGCGGCGAGCGCAGCCGCCAGCCCGCTCGGACTGACCGGTTTGCGCACATAGAAGTCCATGCCCGCGGCGCGCGCTATTTGTTCGTCATTCGCGTCCGGATGGCCAGACAGCGCAATAATTGGCGTGCGTGCCGCGACGCCAGGGAGCGCGCGAATGCGGCGGACAGTGTGCGCACCATTGGTGTCGGCAAGACCTACATCCATCAACACTGCATCGTAGCCGCGCGCTACGGCGGTAACGGCTTCCTCGCCGGAGCCGACGAAATCGGCACGGTGACCAAGCTCGCCCAGAATCGTGTTCAAAATGACGCGGCCATAAGGATTGTGTTCCGCGCACAGGATCGCAAGCGGTCGCGTTGATTTGCCCTTGCGCGGCCGATCGCCGCCGGCCAGCGCTTGGGCGGGCGCAAGCGGCAGCACGACCGAAAAACGGAAAGTCGCGCCGCGGCCACGGCCGCTGCTGACGGCAACGTCGCCACCCATGAGCTTCGCCAGGCGCTCGACCAGCGCAAGCCCAAGCCCGGTCCCGCCGAAGCGCCGCGCCACCGCAGCATTCGGCTGCCGGAAAGGACGGAACAGAAGCTTGATCTCAGCAGGTGTAAGTCCGATGCCGCTGTCGACCACGCTGAAGGTAAGGCGGGCGCGACGGCCCGCCGCGCGTTCGGCGCGCACATCCAAGCGTACGACGCCGTGTTCGGTGAACTTCACCGCATTATCGAGGAGGTTTTCGAGCGCGGCGCGCAGCCGCACGGCGTCGCCAATAAGAGTCTCCGGCAAATCATCGGCAATCGTCACCTCAGAGGACAAGCCTTTGGTCTGTGCGCGCGCTGAAAGCAACTCCGCCAGGTCCTCGATCAAGCGGCGTGGCTCGAAAGCTGCCGCGGCCAGCGTCAGCGTGCTCGCCTCAACCTTGGCGGTCTCGATGATCGAGGTCGATAGCGCGACAAGATGCTCGGCGCTGCTCTTGATTGTCAGCGCCCATTGCCGTTCGCGTTCGCCGAAATCGGAACTCGCCAGTAGTTCGCTGAGCGCGAGAATGCCGGTGAGCGCGGTGCGGACGTCGTGCGCATAGGCCGCGAGCGCGGTGCCGCGCTCCCGCGTGCGGCGTTTTAGCCGGCCGCGAACTCGCTTCGGTTTGCGGCTCGGCTTTTTGGCCCTCATTCGCGCCATAGTCCCCTGCACCCGCCAATATGGAACAGAATCGTGTCGGAAAACCGGCCTCGCCGCGGATTTCAGTGCCGCGACCTCGGTGGTGCTGGCTCATTTCCGCCGAGCCGTCAGATCGTTAACCCGACCATGCGCCTGATATCTGGTGGCGTAGCCCCGCCGGCGCGCAAATCCCGCAAGCTCGTCGCCAAAGTCGATTTGGAAAGCTTGCGACCACCGGCATCGAGCATCAGGCGATGGTGGTGATAAGCCGGCTCGGGCAGGCCGAGCAAAGCCTGCAACAGCCGGTGGACGCTGGTCGACCAGAACAGATCCAGGCCGCGCACAACGTCGGTCACGCCGCTCAGCGCGTCATCGATCACAACGGCCAGGTGATAGCTGGTGGGCATTTCCTTGCGCGCGAGCACGACGTCGCCCCACATTTGCGGGGCCGCGGTGACCGCACCCGATTCGGCTTTTGGCCCGCTTCCCGTCTCGGTCCAGCGGAGCGCCCCTGCGCGTGCCAGGGCGGCGTCTACAGCAAGCCGTAACGCGTAGGGCGCCCCGCTTCCATGCCGCCCTGCTCGCTCCGCCGCTGAGAGCTTGCGCGCATTTCCCGGATAAAGCGGCACGCCGTCCGGATCGCTCGGCCAAGGACCGTCGCGCTCGCGTTGGGCGACAAGCGCCTTGATCTCGCTGCGGCTTTCAAAACTTGGATAGATCAAACCCTGTTTTTCGAGGTTTGCCAGCGCCGCCCGGTAATCGTCGAAATGCTCGCTCTGCCGCCGCACCGCCGCTTCCCACGATAGCCCGAGCCACTGCAAATCTTCATAGATCGCCGTCTCGTATTCGGTCCGGCAGCGTGCCGTGTCGATATCCTCAATGCGGACAAGGAGCCGCCCGCCGCATTGGCGCGCCATATCCGCGTTGAGCAGCGCCGAGTAAGCATGGCCCAGGTGCAGGTAGCCGTTGGGGCTCGGCGCGAAGCGAAAGATCCGGGTATGCATGACGCCTAACTCATCGCAGCAGCGGGTTGACGAAACCGAATTTGCTTCGGCAATGAAGTAAGCGCGGCTGCGGCTTTTCTCAGGCCCGCCCGGATCAAACAATGAAGCCGACACATATCCATACCGAAGCCGACCTCGATACCGCACTTGCAGCGCTCGTGGCGGCTGACCCGCGATTCGCCAAACTGATCGCGGCTGCCGGACGGCCGCCGTTGCGGCGGCGCGACGGGGGATATGCCGGTCTTGCCGCCATCATTGTGGCGCAGCAATTATCGACGGCCAGCGCCGCGGCGATCTGGGGCCGGCTGTCCGCCGCTTTCGATCCCCTTGACCCGGCAGCTATTCTGCGCGCCCGTCCGGCGCGCTTGGCGCGAATTGGCCTGTCGGCTCCGAAAATCCGGGCGCTGAAAGCGATCGCGCGCGCGGTGGCCGGCGGGGAGCTCGCTCTCGCCGCGCTCGCCGATGGCGCGGCTGACGATGCGCACGCCGCGCTGACCGCGATCCACGGCATCGGCCCATGGACTGCGGACATTTATCTCTTGTCGTGTCTCGGTCACGCCGATGCGTGGCCGGCCGGCGATCTGGCGTTGCAGGAAGCGGCGAAGCTCGCGTTCGCGCTACCGTCGCGGCCGAGCGCCAAGGAGATGCTGGCGCTGGCGGAGTCGTGGCGGCCGTGGCGCGCGATGGCCGCCCGCATCTTGTGGAGCTATTACCGGACGGCCACCGCGAAGCGGGCTGAGCCAGATGGTGCGGTCAGGCCGGCGACAACGGCGAATCCGACGGCGCGCCTTACTGCACCACCAAAAACCCGCGCGTCTGCTGGTGGAAGTCGTCGAAAAACTCGTAGCGGCCGGGCGCCAGCGCGCGGACGTTGACCACGCCTTCGCCGCCGGCAGTGATGACCTTTTCCACTCTGAGCGCTTTGCTCTCGAATTCCATGGGTCCGCCGTCGAGATTCTTCACCTTTATGGCCAGCGGCTTATTGGCTGGCGCATGCAGTTCGGCCGGATCGAATTGATGAGCCTTGACCGAAATCGCGACCGCAGCCGATTCCTCCGCGGACAAGCCTCCGGTGCAGATCGCGGCCGCGGCGATTGCGCTGGCCATCGCTAAGAATTTCGTCTTCATTTTCGTCTCTCGTAGTTCGCACCACAGCCCAACACATGGCATGGAATGCGCCACTTGCAATAATGCCGTCAAGAAAAGTTCGCAAAACTGAAAGAATAGAACTATTCCAATTCTCATCTATGCGGTGAGCGAAGAAGCAATCGCGCGCGCGGCGGCCGAGGCGCCCGGCTCTACGCTTATTGCTTTTGCACTTGCACCGTGACGTGCGAGAGCGTGCGAAAGCGGCGCAGCAGCGACTGATAATATTCCGGTCCGCGTTGACGCTCCGTCGCGACGCAAAGGATGGCGCCCAAATGCCCGGGCCCGAGCCGCCACAGATGTAAATCGGTTAAGCGGTCGCCGTCGATCTCGATCATTTCGCGCATCCGCGCCGCCATGCTCCGATCCGGATTCATGTCGAGCAGGACGGCGCCGGTATCTCGAATGAGAGTGTAGGACCAAGCGGCAATGACAATCGCGCCGGCCAGGCCAACGACAGGGTCCATCCACGACCAGCCGAGGAAGCGGCCGAACAGGAGCCCGACGATCACGAGCACCGAAACGCCAGCATCCGCCAGGACATGGACGACCGCGGAGCGCATGTTGTTATCGCGCACCGCCGCGCCGCGCGCGTGCTCGTGCTCCTTTGAGTCGATCTGCGGCGCCTGCCCCTCGTCATGCGCGTGGTCATGTCCGTTCGCGGCATGAGATTGGCCGTGATCGTGACCATGGCCGTGGCGTCCGCCGCTGAGCAGCAGCACGCTCGCGACATTCACCGCCAATCCGAGCACGGCAATCGGTATGGCCTCGTTGAAATCGATATGGACCGGCCAGATGAGGCGCGAGATCGCCTCATACCCGATAAAAAGAGCGATCATGGCCAGCACGACGGCACTGGTGAAGCCCGCCAGGTCGCCGAGTTTGCCGGTGCCGAAGCTGAAGCGCTCGTCCTCGGTATGCGTCCGCGCATAGCTATAGGCTAGAGCCGCGAGCAACAGCGCGCTCGCATGCGTCGACATGTGCAGACCGTCGGCGATAAGCGCGATCGAGCCGAAGAAGAGCCCGCCGACGATCTCCACAATCATCATCGCGGTGCAGAGCGCGATCACCATCCAAGTACGGCGTTCGTTGCGCTCGTGGCCCTCGCCAAGAAAGACGTGAGAATGATTGCCTGAGAAGGTGTTCGCCATCGCGGCCTCGCAGCATGAGCGGCGCGCAATTTAGGTAGTGGACGAGAGGTAAAAAACAAGCAAAGCGGCCCGTAGAGGGTGCCACTGATTGCCGACGGTGCCTATGGCGGTGAATCGTCCGCTAACGTGGCCGGGGGCGAGCGGTCCTGCGCCGTGTCCGACGGCAACCGGTCCCCGTTGACACCGCGCCACCCCCCTCCCTATCCTGCAATTGTTATCGCGAAGCGAGGAAGCCGGTGAAAATCCGGCACGGTCGCGCCACTGTATTCGGGCCGCACGACAACGGACCGAGAGTCAGACCCTCGTCGCGATAAGCCAGCTCTAACGGGACGCGCAATCCCAGGAGGATGACATGACAAACGCGACATTTGCACCGGCATATCCGGTAACGACCATTCCGTTGCGCGAATGGTTGCCGTGGGCCGTTTTCGCCGGGCTTATTTTCATGCTAGCGATCTATTTCGTCGGCGCGGAAGAAGGCGCGACGTCGCTCATCAGCGGCATGTACGTCCACGAATTCGTGCACGACGGGCGGCATCTTCTCGGCTTCCCCTGTCACTGACAGGAGCCTCCCATGGTCAGGACGTTTCTTGTCCGCGGCATGCTCGTCGGCATTTTCGCGGGGCTCCTCTCCTTCGGCTTCTTGAAAGTCTACGGCGAGCCGCAAGTCGACCGCGCCATCGCCTTCGAGGAGCTGATGGACGAGGCCAAAGCCGAGTTCGCAAAACATCACAGCATGCCAATGCCGGAAGAACGGGCCGAACTGGTCAGCCGGCCGGTGCAAGCCGGCCTCGGCCTGTTCGTTGCGGTCATGGTCTATAGCGCAGCGTTCGGGGGGCTATTCGGCCTGGCATTTGCGATCGCGCTGGGCCGCATCCCTGGTGACTTAAGCCCGCGTGCTTTGTCGGCGCTGTTGGCCCTGATCGGCTTCGTCGCCCTCTACGCCGTGCCGAACCTCAAATATCCGGCCAATCCGCCGTCGATAGGCAATCCGGACACCATCGGCATACGGACTGGGCTTTACTTCGGCGTGATGGCGATTTCGCTTGCGGCCATGGTCGGGGGAATCGCGTTGCGGCGGATCCTCGGGGCGCGTTATGGCGGCTGGAACGCAACTCTCATGGTGGGCGCTTACTACATCGTTGTGATGATCATCGCCGCGTTGCTGCTCCCGGGCATCAACGAGGTGCCGGACGAGTTTCCAGCCGTCGTTCTGTGGAAATTCCGTGTCGCTTCGTTAGGGGCGCAGGTCATCCTGTGGGCGACACTGGGCCTGTTGTTCGGCGCCCTCACCCAACGTGCATACGTTCACAGCCGCGCTCCGGCGTAGCGGGCGGATGCCTGCGAGACCGTTTCGAGCATGACCGCGCGGGTGATCTTTATCTGCCACGCGTCAACCGATGCCGTACGCCAGTCAGCCTTTCCCGCCGACGAACCGCTGGACAGTATCGGCAAGCGGGAGGCGGCCGCGCTGGCTGGATCGGTGCCACACGCCGACCAAATCCGGTCAAGTCCAGAATTGCGGGCGCGACAGACTGCGCGAGTCCTCGGGCTGAATGCCGCCGTCGAGCCGGCGCTACGCGATTGCGATTACGGGAGCTGGAGTGGCCAGAACTTTGACGACATCAGCGCGAAGGAGCCGGACGCCGTTGCGGCGTGGTTGCGCGATCCTGCCGCGGCGCCGCATGGCGGCGAATCGCTTCGTGCGTTCATGCAGCGCGTAGCAACTTGGCTCGCCGGCGAGTTAAGCCAACACCGTCGATCGATTGTGGTCACGCACGCCGCCGTCATCCGCGCCGCCATCGTTCATGCGATCGAGGCAACGCCGCAATCGTTTTGGCGAATCGATGTAGCGCCGCTGTCGTGCACACTACTGAGCGGCAGCGAAAGTCGTTGGAATCTTGTATCCAGCGGATGTTCGATGAGCGACGACAAACAATAAATGAGTCTGTCTGTCCGCCCAATGCGCCGTCGATTCGTACTTTTGATCTACTTTAATTCTAAAACATAAATGTTGACGGTGTCGCCACGCCCCTATTTGTTGCCATGAGTGATTTGGCGGGGGCCGGATGTTTGACAGTTTTGCGAATTCTTTTCGTTTGCCGGCGCCCGTTGCGATTCGCGCCGCATGCGCTGCGCTGGCGATCTCGTCCACGAGTAACGCGTTCGCCGACGAGCCTCTGGTGACGAAGGCTCCCGTGCTGCCGTTTGCCAGCGGCGCTCCCTACAACTGGACCGGATTTTATGCGGGCGGCAATCTCGGCGTCGCCTGGGGAAGCTCGAATTGGACGGCCGGCCCCGGCATCAGCGGCACCACCAATCTGTTTCAAACCATAGACTCGTTCGACGAAGCCGGCAGCTTCTTCGCGGGCGTGCAGGGTGGCTACAACTACATGTTGCCGAACCGCATCGTGCTCGGCGCCGAAGTCGATGCGACGTTCCCGTCTTTCCAAGGCGTCCCATCGGGTGTCAATCCGTTCGCCGTTACCGTCGGCGGCATCTCAGCGTTCACATCGGCCGCCCTCGGCCCGGTGGATTTTGCCGAGACCATGCTGGCGTCCGGCACGGTGCGCGGCCGCTTCGGCTACGCGCCCGGGCATTGGCTGTTTTATGCAACCGGCGGATTCGCCTGGACCTACAATCGGCAGTCGCTGACGCAAGTCGCCAGCGGCGCAACCGATACGCCGTTTCTCTGGCGGCTGGGCTGGGCCGCCGGCGCCGGCGCCGAAGTGCCGATCGCGCCGCACTGGACGGCGCGTTTCCAATATTTGTTCACCGATTATGGCAATCATACCACGCCCTTTTTCTCCGGCGCCCAGCCGATCAGTTCGGATTTTATGCTTCACGAGCTCAGCGTTGGTTTGAACTACCAGTTCAATGCACCCGATGCTGTGGCGAAGCCAAGCGTCGTGACCAAGGCGGCGCCGAGCGCCGATGAGTTTAGCTTCAGCGGCCAGAGCACGTTTATCTGGCAGGGTTATCCCGCGATCCGTTCGCCGTTTCAGGGCGGCGACAGCTTGCCGATCGGCGGCGAAGGCCGCGAGACCTTTGATTTGACGCTTTTTGCCGGCGCGCGGCTGTGGCGCGGCGCCGAGCTGTGGGTAGATCCGGAAATCGATCAAGGCCACGGCCTCGAAGACACGCACGGCGTCGCCGGCTTTCCCAGTGGCGAAGCTTATAAGGAAGGCTTCGATTACCCCTATGCGCGCGTACAGCGCTATTTCATCCGGCAGACCATCGATCTCGGCGGCGACAAACAGAAGATCGACGCCGACGTCAATCAATTCGCCCAGTCGACGACGGAAAACCGCTTGGTGTTTACGGTCGGCAAATTCTCCATTGTCGATATTTTCGACACCAACAAATACGCCAACAATCCGAAGACCGACTTCATGAACTGGGCGCTCATCAATGCCGGCACGTTCGACTACGCCGGCGATGCCTGGGGCTACACCTACGGCGCAGCCGCCGAGTGGTATCAAGGGCACTGGACGCTGCGCGGCGGCGTCTTCGACTTATCGCAAACTCCGGCCGGCGGCGGGGGGAATAGCGCTCTCGGCTACGGCCTCGACCCAACGTTCCAGCAATTCGAATTGGTCGGCGAAATCGAAGAGCGGCACGAATTGTGGGGACAGCCCGGCAAGCTCAAGGTCACCGGCT
>DATNNI010000260.1:0-12399 GCA_035601915.1 Xanthobacteraceae bacterium | reverse complement strand
GGCGCTGCGCATTCGCAACACCGGCAATCTCGGTGCTTACATCGGCCCAGTAGGCGCGGCGATCCCGAGTTTGAGTTTCGGGCGCTGTCTTCCCGGCATGTACGACATTCCTCGCATCGACCTCAGCGTACGCTGTGCGTTCACCAATACGGTGCCGACCGCGCCTTATCGCGGCGCCGGGCGGCCAGAGGCGAACTACGTGCTTGAGCGGCTGGTCGAACGAGCGGCGCGCATCACCGGCATCGACCCGGTAAAATTGCGCCGGCGCAATCTCATTGCCCGATCGGCGATGCCGTACAAAACCGCTGTCGGCACCACCTTCGACAGCGGCGATTTCGCGCCGATGCTCGAACGCGCGCTGCAATTGGCGGATTACAAAGGGTTCAAAACGCGCCGCCGCGCCGCCAAAGCGCGCGGCCGCCATCGCGGCATCGGAATTTCCTGCATGCTCGAACATGCCGGCGGCACGCCGACCGAAGGCGCGCTGCTCACCTTCCCCGGCGACGGCACGCTTGCTGTCAACCTCAACGTCCAGTCGACCGGCCAGGGGCACGCCACCGTGTTCCTGCCGATTGTCGCCGAGCGGCTCGGCATCGCGCGCGGCAAGCTCACGCATCGGCACGGCGATTCGGCGCTGGAGATTGCCGGTTACGCCTCGGTCGGCTCGCGTTCGGCCATGACCGCGGGCGCTTCGATCGTCAAAGGCATCGAGGTCATGCTGGAGAAGGGCAAGCGCGTCGCGGCCATGGCGCTCGAAGCTTCTGAAGGCGACATTGCTTATGGCGGCGGCAACTTCGAAGTGGTTGGCACCGATCGCCGGCTGTCGTTGTTTGATACCGCCGCGCAAGCCGCCGAGCTCAAACGCCGCGGCGTTCTCGACGAGGATCTGGACACCAAAGTCATGACCGACACGCCGCTTACTTTTCCCAACGGCGTTCATGTCGCCGAAGTGGAGATCGATCCCGATACCGGGCGGATGCAGATTGTCAATTACGCCGCGGTCGACGATTGCGGCGTTACCCTCGACCAGCGCATCGTCGAGGGACAGTTGCACGGCTCGCTGGCGCAAGGTCTGGGCCAGGCGCTGATGGAACAATTGTTTTATGACGACGACAGCGGTCAACTCGTGACCGGGTCGTTTCAGGACTATGCCATGCCGCGTGCCGACGACATGCCGCTCGTGCTGCGCGACGAGCTTCTCAACGTTCGCGCCACCACCAACGTGCTGGGCGTCAAGGGCGTAGGCGAGGCCGGCACCACCGCGTCGCTCGCCGCGATCATGAATGCGGTCGCGGACGCCATTCCCGGAGGTGGCGGCATTAATCTCGACATGCCGGTGACGGCGGCGCGGTTATGGCAAGCATGTCAAAAAAAGCCTGCGGATGCGACTTAGCCGTGCTAGACGCGCCTCGCCCAGTGCGTGAAATGGAACTCGCGCACTCCGCTAAGCGTTATTCTTTGAGTTGGGAAAAGTGGATTTGTGCGCGTCCCGCACCAAGATCATTTTTAGCGCGGGTGTAGATAATGGGTCGGGTTTTACCGTTCGTCCGCCGCGAAGCCGCTTTCGATCTTGAAGCAACCGCGATTTTGATCGCCGCCTACCAAACGGCGATCGAGAGGATTGCGGATCGCCTGCATCGGGGGGCGCTGCGCGAAATCGCCGCGCGCCGGATCATTGCGCTCGCCTCAAGAGGCGAACGCAGTCCGGAGCGGCTTTGTGCCGCCGCCCGGGCGACCATCGGACGGACGGAAAGCGCCGTCGGCGAGCAGGACGAGCAACCTTAACTGGGAATGCGCCTGGTCCGGCGCGAGAGCGCCTTGCCGTTTAACCGACCGCACCTATAATCCAGCGCTTCCTTCGCGCAGGAGTAGGGCTTGGCGCCGGAAGCAAAATCCGTGGCGATTATCATGGGCAGCCAGTCCGACTGGCAGACCATGAAGCATGCCGCCGAGACGCTCGAGGCGCTCCAGGTTGCCTATGAGACGCGCATTGTATCCGCGCACCGCACGCCGGAACGGCTTTATGCGTTCGCCAAGGGGGCAAGAGGCGCGGGATTCAAGGTGATCATCGCCGGCGCGGGCGGCGCGGCGCATCTGCCGGGAATGACGGCGGCCATGACCAGCCTGCCGGTGTTCGGCGTCCCGATCGCGTCGAAGGCCCTGTCCGGCCAAGACTCGCTTTATTCGATTGTGCAAATGCCGCCGGGCATTCCGGTCGGCACGCTCGCCATCGGTGAGCCTGGCGCGATCAACGCCGCGCTGTTGGCGGCGAGCGTTTTGGCGTTGAGCGATGCCGGCCTGCGCAGCCGGCTCGAAGCGTGGCGCGAGCGTCAAACCGCCGGCGTCGCGGAACGGCCCAAGGATCCGCCGCGTGAGTGATGCGGCGCCGGTGCTCGATCCCGGGGCGACAATCGGAATCCTGGGCGGCGGCCAACTCGGCCGGATGCTGGCGCAGGCGGCGGCGCGGCTGGGCTTCAAGTGTCACGTGTTCGCGCCCAATCCGGAATCGCCGGCTTTCGATGTCGTCCATCGCGTCACCTGCGCGGATTACACCGACACCCAGGCGCTCGACCGCTTCGCCACCGATGTCGATCTCGTGACCTATGAATTCGAGAACGTGCCGGCGGAGACGGCGGCGTTTCTCGCCGCGCGCCTGCCGGTCCGTCCCGATCCAAATGTTTTGGCCATCACGCAAGATCGTCTCGCGGAAAAGAATTTCGTCAGCGGTCTTGGCATCGCCACCGCGGCCTTTGCCGCCGCGGACGGCCCGGCGGATTTGACGCCGGCGCTCAAGGAGACCGGGTTGCCGGCGGTGTTAAAAACACGCCGTCTCGGTTACGACGGCAAGGGCCAGGCGATGATCAGGGAGCCCCAATCCGCGGAGGCGGCCTGGCGCGCGGTCGGTGCGCAGCCGTCCATCCTCGAAGCCTTCGTGCCGTTCGCCTGCGAGGTCTCGGTCGTCGCCGCGCGGTCGCATGATGGCTCGGTCGAATGTTTCGACGTCACCGAGAACGAGCATCAAAATCACATCTTGAAGATGTCGCGCGTGCCGGCGCGCGTCTCTGCTGAAGCGGCCGATACGGCGCGCGGTATCGCCGAGAAGATCGCGCAGGAATTTGATTATGTTGGCGTGCTGGCGGTCGAGATGTTCGTGCTCGGCGACGGCACCGTGCTGGTCAACGAGATCGCGCCACGCGTCCACAATTCCGGGCACTGGACGCTCGACGGAGCGTCGGTCTCGCAATTCGAGCAGCACATCCGCGCGGTGGCCGGCTGGCCGCTCGGCAAGCCGGTGCGCCACGGCCGCGTCGAAATGATCAATCTCATCGGCGACGAGGTCAAAGATTTTCGCAAGTGGCTGCAAGTTCCCGGCGCCGCCGTGCATCTCTACGGCAAGTCGGCGATCCGCCCCGGGCGCAAGATGGGGCACGTCACCCGCGTCTTCATTGAGTAATTAGCAGCCGGTGACGGAACGGCGCGCCGCACCGTGCGTTGCCGCAAGACTGCACGCCGAAGCGCGCGGACCCGTTTGTCGCGGACGCATTGTCGGCTGCACGACGCACCTTGCAATTTTCAAGGAGTTCCAATGCAGGATATCAACGTGGCGCGCCGCGGCCTCGTGCTTGGCGCTGCCGCAGCGACTATGGCCGCCGGTACCGCAGCCGCGGAAGCCCAGAGCCGCACCGACACGGCACCGCGCGTTCTCGACGGCAAGCCCGTCCCCGAGCCCAGCCCGGAAAAGAGTGCCGGCCCGGTACGGCCTGGCCGTGGCTCGGATTTGAAAGGCAAAGTCGCGGTGGTGACGGGCGCGGCGCGTGGCATCGGCCGCGCCATTGCGGTCGAGCTTGCCGCTAACGGTGCCGACGTGGTCGCGCTCGATATTGCCGGACCAGTATCGACCGCCTCCAATGCCGTGCCGGCAACGCCGGAGGACTTGGCCGAGACGGTAAAGCAGATCGAAAGTTATGGGCGGCGCGCGCAAGCGGTGCGCGCCGACATCCGCGACATTGCCGTGCTACGTACTGCGGCCGATCAGATCGAGCAGCAATTCGGCAAGATCGACATCGTGGTCGCCGATGCCGCGATTCAACGATGGAAGCCGCTGCTGGAGATGGAAGACGCCGATTGGCGTGACGTCATCGATAACAATCTGAACGGCACGGCCAACACTATTCGCGCTTTCGCGCCGAAAATGGTCGCCCGCAACAAGGGGCGCATCATTGTGCTGTCCTCGATGCAGGGAAAACACGGGACGAAGGATGCCGCGAGCTATTCCGCTTCAAAATGGGGAATACTCGGGCTGATGAAATCGGCCGCGATCGAGCTCGGCCAATACAACATCACGGTGAATGCCATCATTCCCGGCCTCGTCGACACCGCGCTGACGCGTTACGAGACACGGCTGCGCGAGAGCATGGCTGAGACCGGCCAAAAGCCGCCCAATGACCCGACGCCACAACAGGCGTGGGACGTGCGCTCGCCAACGGTGCCGATGAAGGTCGGCTGGCTCCAGCCCGACGATATCTCCCCGGTCGCAGTGTTCCTTGCGTCGGACGCGGCCAATCTGGTGACCGGCGCCGAATACGAAGTCACCGCCGGCGACAGCGCGAAGGATGTTTGACGGGCGGGGCGTTTCCCCGGTGATCCGCAGCCTTGTGGACTTCCGGGGCCCGTTCTGATAAGTCACGGCCAAGCTGGCGTAGGCATTACCGCTTTCGCCGCCATTCCATTCCCCCGGCGCACCATAACGAGCGCTCTTGAAAAGGAGGATGCGTGCAGGTTCTCGTTCGCGACAATAACGTCGACCAGGCCCTCAAGGCGCTGAAGAAGAAGATGCAGCGCGAGGGCATTTTCCGCGAGATGAAGCTCCGCGGCCATTACGAAAAACCCTCGGAAAGAAAGGCGCGGGAGAAGGCAGAAGCGATCCGCCGGGCCCGCAAGCTTGCGCGCAAAAAGTTGCAGCGCGAGGGCCTCTTGCCGATGAAGCCGAAGCCCGCATTCGGGGCCGCCGGCGCCAGGTCGGGCCCGCCGCGCGCTCCGCGCTTTGGCTAAACATTGAATGAATCCACGACGCGGCGCGGGTCGTTGCCCGCGCCGCTTTTTGTTGTCCCGACAGCCGGGCTATCGCCGAACGCGCGCGTGATTTACCGTTAGGCAGTCGGGGGCGAGCGTGCCGCGGGCGTCGAATGACGGTAGCAAGGGTCGTGACAGCCAGGCGGCCAAATCCGCGCGCAAAGCGATGGTGTCCGGGCCTTATTCCTATCCTCGGTGCGTTCGCGCTTGCCGCCTGCGGCCATCTGGACTCGGCGGAGAAGGACGAGGCGCTTAGCGCCACCTCGCAGTCCAACCTCGCCTCGCTCGGCGAGGTGATCCAAAAGCACCCGGAAGATCCGCAGGCCTACAACATGCGCGGTACCGTGCTGGCCGCAGGCGGCCAGCCCGAGGCCGCGCTGGCCGATTTCAACAAAGCCGTCAGCCTCGACCCGAATTACGCCCAAGCCTATGCCAACCGCGCGCTGCTCTATCGGCAAAACGGCAAGCTTGAACTCGCGCTGGCCGATTACAATAAAGCGCTCGCCATCAATGCCGGTTACGTGCCGGCTTACATCGGCCGCGGCATTATTTATCGCGAGCAAGGCCGCGGCGCGCAGGCGCTTGCCGACTTCAACAAGGCGGTCACGCTCAAGCCCGACAACGCGCAGAGCTATTACAATCGCGGTCTGCTCTACCAGAGCCAGCACCAGCACCAGTTCGCGATTGATGATTTTTCGACCACGCTCACGCTGACGCCGCAGCAAGCCGACCCTTATGTGGGGCGCGCGCTGAGCTATCTCGCCGTCGGCGACGCCAAATCGGCGGCCAGCGATCTCGACGAAGCCGTGCAGATCGCGCCGACCAGCGTGCAGGCATGGGCGAGCCGCGGATTGGCCTACGAACGGCTCGGACAGAAAGAGAAGGCGGCCGGGTCTTACGCGAAAGCGCTCAACCTCAACGACAAATACGAACCGGCCCGCGCCGGCTTCGCCCGCGTCGGCGGCAAGACCGGACAATCGTACCAGACGTTCTGAACGATCGGGCGGAAAGACGGGTGTCATGACAATTACGCTTAATCACACCATCGTCCCGGCGCATGACAAGGCGGCGTCGGCCAAGTTCTTCGCCGGCATTTTCGGCCTCAAATGCGGCCGTGCCGGATATTTCGCGCCGGTGAAGGTCAACAAATCGCTGACGCTGTTGTTCGACGAAGAAAACAAGTTCGAAAGCCATCATTTGGCGTTTCACGTCAACAACAAGGAGTTCGACGCCATTCTTGCGCGCGTTAAAAAGCAGAACATTGCAATCGGCAGCGCGCCGTGGAGCCTGCGCGACGGCAAGCTCAACCATTGGAACGGCGGCCGCGGTTTTTATTTCGAGGACATCAACGGCCATGTGCTCGAGCTCATGACCGTGGCGCAATAGCTCAATGCCTTGCCGGCGGTGCCGGCGGCTGATCGAGATCTCCGGCTAAAAATCGTCCCACGGCGTGCAACGCGCCGTACTGGTCAAGGTCTTCGTGGCCGCCGTCGATAAAGCGCACGATGTGCTTGTTGCCTTTGGCGAGATCGAACATCTGCTCGCCCATGGCGTAGGGAACGGTACGGTCGTTGAGGCCGTGCAGGATGAGAACCGGCGCGCTTACGTTGGCGATGCGCTCGTCGGAACGGAATTGGTCCTTCATCAACAACCGCACGGGCATGAACCAGTAGCGCTGCGCCGCGACCGCCGCCGTGGACGTGAACGGCGCTTCCAGGATGACGCGGCCGACCGGCTTCTCCGCCGCCAAATAGACGGCGACGCCGGTGCCGAGCGATTCGCCCCAGAGCACGAGCTGATCCGGCCGGTAGCGGCTGGCGGCAAAAGCGTAGGCTGCTTCGGCGTCGGCGAACAGGCCGGCTTCGCTCGGACTTCCTTCCGATCCGCCGTAGCCGCGATACTCAATGGCGACGAGGCCGACGCCTTCCTTGATCAGCCGGTGAAAGCGTTCGACGCGATAGCGCAACGCCCCGCCGTTGCCGTGCAAATAAAGAATGACCGGCTGCCCGTCGCGCGGCGCCACATGCCAGCCGACGATGCGCACGCCGTCGGCGGCGGTCAGCGAAATTTCCTCGGCCTCCGGCAAGCCCGCTTCTGCCGGCGACGTATGGATGGTCTCCGGGAAGTACATCATGGAGCGCTGCGTGAAATAGAGCATCGCGGCGAGCCCGACATAGACGAACAGAAGAACCGCGAGGACTGCGATCAACGCCGTCATGGTGCGCGACTTGCAAAATGCCGGCAGCGGAAGGCGCGCGGTGAATTCACCGCGCCACGCGTCAGCGCGCCGCAACGCATGTCGAAGTTGAACGCCGAACCGGCGCAAGACGGTCGTAGCGCGTTCCTTGCCGGTAGCCGCATTTGGACCATGCATGGCTGGCGATGAATTCATTTTGAAGCGGTCCCGGGCGCGCTTTCGATCTCTTCGGCATTTTGCATCAGATTGTCGCAACGGTGCGACAACAAAACCGATCAGAAAAAACAAACCGGCCGGCTTGATCAAAGCCGACCGGTGTCGTTTGTCACATAAGTCAGGCGCTTAGGGGCAAACTTGGACTGGTTGCCACTGATAGCCCGCGCCTTCGACCCAGACCTTGCGCTTTCCCCAGTGACAGCCAGGCGCAAGCTGCGCGTAAGCCGCAGGGGGCGGTCCGGGCGGCGGCCCGTATCCGGGCGGCGGCGGAGCGTAATAGGCGCCGGGCGGCGGCGGATAGTAACCGGGCGGCGGGGGCGGATAATAATAACCGGGCGGCGGAGTGTTGGCGATTGCGCTGCCAACAACTGCGCCGGCGAAAAGGCCGCCGAGCAGTCCCGCGCCGACCGCGCAGCCGATGCACCCCGCGTTGGCGGGGGCCGGTGCGGCCAGCGACGCAAGGCCGATGCTCGCGGCGCCGGCGAGCGCGATGAGCGATTTATGCATGTGATCTCCTCATGTGACCGGGCGGGTACCGGTCAGAATTTTTGGATTCGGCGGAAGTCCCCCGTGAAACTTCCGCATTGGGTAGCCGCTTTCGCCGCCACTTAAGCGGAAAATCTTTGGCGGAAATTGGGTGCACGCACCTTTTCGCCATCCCGGCAGGCATAAAGCCTGGCCGCAGCGGTCTCGCACTTATCGAACGCCGAAGCGTGCTTTAGCAGCCGCGGACCCAGCCGTATCCGTTCCACACCGGGCGGCATGCGTATCCGTATCCCGGTCCATATCCGTAATAGCCATACGGATAATAGGGACGGTAATAGTAGGGCGACGCGGCGACCGCTCCGCCGACAACGGCCCCGGCGGCTAGGCCGCCCCAGAATGGGCCGGGACCCCAGCCCCAGCCCCACCGGCCCCAGGCTTCCGCCGGGCTTGAACTGGCCAGCGCCGTTAAACCGATGAGCGCCGCCGCAGCGACAGCAGTCAGGATTTTCCTCATGACTTCACCTCGATTGATAGTTTCGTGACTGCACCCAAAATTGACCCCGTAGGCTCTACGTTCTCACGAATCTGTTGAACGATATCTGAACAATGCCGCCTGAAAATGGCCATCATTTGACGACCCCGGACGGAATCCCGCCCCGGACGGGCGGTCTTGTCTGCGCCGTCGGTGACATCCACGGCTCGCTGGCGAAACTGCGAGAACTCGTCGACCGTTGCGAAAAGTTCGCCGCCGGCGTGCCGTTAAGCTTTGTTTTCCTTGGCGATTACATCGATCGCGGACCGGACAGCGCCGGTGTGGTCCGCTATCTGATGGAGCTACAAGCGCTCCGTGGTAAGCGCCTCATTGCGCTTAGGGGCAATCACGAGGCGGTCACGCTCGATGTTTGTGACGGCCTGTGTCCGGCGGACGTTTGGCTGAGCCAAGGCGGCGACGCGACTTTGCGGAGTTACCGCGTCGCTCGGGCGCAAGATTTGCCGGAAACGGTGCTCGGCTGGTTTCGTTCGCTGCCGTTAAGCTATGACGACGGCCGGCGCTTTTTCGTCCATGCCGGCGTCAACCCGCAGCTGCCGCTTGCGGCGCAGCATGAGCGCGATTTGATCTGGATTCGCGAGCCGTTTCTGTCCGCTCGCCGCGATTATGGACGGCTGATCGTGCACGGGCACACACCGCTCGGGACCGGCAAACCGGACCTTCGCGCCAACCGGCTGAACCTCGATACCGGCGCCGTCTTCGGTGGCCCCCTGACCGCGGCACTGTTCGCGGACGGGCGGACCGAGCCGGTGAAGTTCATTCAGGCCGTTTAAATACCGCCAGCCGGCTTGTCCCAGCGATTGGCCTGGCGCGCGTCACGAACGAATCTGCATCGTTCCGCCGTCCAGGATCCAAGGTAAGCTTTGCCGATTCGCTCGAGGGTCCGCCGTGCGGGAAAAACCGGCAAATCGGCCAAATGCGCCGCCGCCCACGTGGCGGCGGCCGGCGCGGCGTCCCGAACGGGTGAGCGACACCGCCGCCGGCGCGGAAGCGGCGAAGCCTGCCAAGTCGCGCTCTCGCGCGGTGGCCGTGCGGCTTACCGCCGAGGTCGAGCGCCTTGCCGCCGAATTGCAAGCCTCGCGCGAGCGTATCGCCAGCCTCGAAGCCACACTCGACATCGACCTGCTGACGGGGACGCTCAACCGCCGCGGTTTTGAGCGCGAGCTCAAACGCTCGCTGGCTTACGTCAAACGCTACGGTGCGACGGCGGCGCTGATCTATCTCGACCTCGACGATTTCAAGCCGGTCAACGATCGCCACGGCCATGCCGCGGGCGACGCCGTGCTGAAGGCGGTCGCTGCCGCACTTTCTTCCCGCGTGCGCGCGTCTGATGTCGTGGCGCGCATCGGCGGCGACGAGTTCGCGGTGTTGTTGTGGAACATCAGCGAGCAAGACGCGTGCGCCAAGGCTGCCGCTCTCGAGGCTGCGGCCTACGCGGCGCCGGTGGTTTGGGGAAGGTCGACGCTGGCGGTGGGAGCCTCCGCCGGCGTGACGTTTTGCGGTCCGACGGATGCCGCCGGCGAAGTACTCGCCCGCGCCGACGCCGCCATGTACGCGCGCAAAACCGAACGGCGCAGTCATTCCGGAAGCCGCCAACGGGTCCGGCCCGAAGTGGCCGGCCCGATGACAGGCTCCGCGGCTATCCGGAATCCATAATCACAGTCGTCGCCTATCGTAGCCGTGGCTTTGGCGGTTATGGATCCCGGGCTCGCGCCTTCAGCGCGCCCCGGAATGACTAGCTCGTTCATGGAGCATGATCTTTTCCGAAAACCGGTGCCCACCCTCGGATCAAGTCCAAGGGCAAGCTTTTCGGGATCATGCTCTAGGCGATTATATCAGGAGTGAGCTGGTCTTCGATGAAGGTGATGCGGTCGCGCAATTGCAGCTTGCGCTTCTTCAGCCGCTGGATCTGGATAATGTCGGCGCCAGGCAACCCTTCCAGCGCCGCGATCGCGGCATCGAGGTCGCGATGGTCCTGCAACAGGCGCCCCAGTTGCGACCGAAGCTCGCGCTCTTCCTCGTCTGTCATCGCCGCCCTTGCTCGCGCCGCGAGCGTGATGGCGCCCGGGGCGCGGGTGGTAAGTCGCTACGGATTATCGCGTTTTGGCTAATCTCCCACAAGTGCGGCGCATCGAAAGTGCACAGCGGGTATTTTCGCCGCGCGGCAAAGGGAGTATATTGTAGCGGTCAGGGTGAGGCGTTTCCGTGATGAGGGGTACGGGTCAGGTCGATCGACGCAAGGAGGATAGCCAGATGGCGATTGAATCGCATCTTGCAGAACTTGAAAGACGGCACCGGGCACTCGAAGTGGAAATCTCCGACGCTCTCATGCATCCATCGTCGGACGGCTTGAAAATCGCCGAGCTCAAACGGCGCAAGCTCTCCGTGAAAGACGAAATCACGCGGCTTCAGCAAGACGCGTTCGTCCACTAGTCAGTTTTAGTTAAGAATTTTTGATGGACCGCCGCCCGCGAGGCGGCGGACGGGGCGTTTTTCGGCGCCGCAATGGCTGCCGTTGACTTCCGGACAATTTTTGTCCGATATTGGTTTGCTGCCCGAGCGATGGACAAGCGCGATAAATTCATTGCCGCGCTGCGCGATGAAGCCCGCGCCAGAGGACTGACATTCAGAGCCGAGAAGTGGCGCGGTAAGGGCGGACATATGAGGTTTTTGTCGGCGACCGATTGACCACAGTACCGTCGCGCGAGATCGATCCGAAAACCGCGCGGAAAATTCGCAAGCAACTCGGCTTGGCGGACTGAGGAGGCAATCAATGAAGGCTTACGCCTATCGGGCGCAATTCGAAGTTGGAAAAAGACGCGGCAACGTCGTCGTGACCTTTCCGGATGTGCCCGAAGCCATCACGCAAGGCCGGGGGCCTGTTGACGCACGCGCCATGGCCGAAGAAGCCCTCGGGCTCGTGCTGCTGAACTACCTGGAACGCGGCGAGGATCTGCCGAAGCCGCGCGCCAAGGGCCGCAGTCTGGTTGAGATTTCGGTAGCGCCTGACGTTGCCGCCAAGCTCGCCGTGCTTGAAGCTTTTGCCGCCGCCGGCATCAGCAAAACCGAATTGGCGCGGCGCATCGGCAAAGACGAGAAAGAGGTGCGCCGTATCCTCGATCCTACGCATCCGACCAAATTGCCGGCGCTCACGGCGGCGCTTCGGGCGTTGGGTAAGCGGCTTGTCGTGGGGGTGACCGAGGCCGAGGCGGCGTGAGCTATGATCATTGATGAGCAACCTGTCCGCTTGGCTGGGGAACAGTAGTCCGACTAAGTGAGTTTCCCGAACTGCTGGCGCGATTTCAGCAGAACGTGCCAAGCAAAGGCAACAAGCCGACCACGTCTGAAATCGAGCAACTTGCTATAGAACTCGCCAAAAACAATTTTCGGGAGGCCGATTTACAAAGCTTTATTAAAACCGTCTGCCATTGGGGAGGCTATGCAGGAATCGCTGGCCGTGTAATCCGAAACAACTCTGGCGGCCATATATCTGCGACTTTTCGCAAAGCTTATCAAAAGGCCCAGAATGGAAGTCTTGTCGAAGCGCTCGAAGCTCTGCGGCACATTAAAGATTTGGGATCGGTATCATTTGCTTCCAAGCACCTTAAATTTCTCGCCCCTGACAGCGCAGTAGTACTCGACAGCATCATTAGCGAGCGATTGGCCTATCAAATGAATTCGGCAGGATATCGCGATTTCTTAGCCGACTGCCGTACAATTTTGCAAAATATCGTGGCCTTCCGATTGGAATATTCCGGTTGGGGCAAAAGCGGCTGGCGCATAAGCGACGTGGAAATGGCGATAACTGCCAAACTTAGATTCTAACCTCAAACCGCCTTTGCCGCTTCCCGCAGCTTGAATTTTTGCAGCTTGCCGG
>DATNNI010000259.1:0-2471 GCA_035601915.1 Xanthobacteraceae bacterium | reverse complement strand
GTCTCGGCGCGAAGCAGGTTCACCAACAGTCAGGTCAACGACGACATGATCAACGCGCTTGCAGGCTGGATTGGTGCGGTAGCCCGCCGGTGACTTTGCTCGCCGAGCTCGTGCAGGCCTCGCAACGAGTGGGCGCCAGCGCCGCGCGCCGGGTCAAAGCGAGTGAATTGGCGGCGCTCTTGAAAATGCTGACGCCGGGTGAAATCGATATCGGCGTGCACTATCTTTCGGGCGAGATTCCACAGGGGAAAATCGGCATCGGCTACGCAGCGGTGCGTGCCGCGGCGGCCACGCCGGCCGCGGATTTAGCGACGCTGTCGATGGCAGACGTCGACGATAAGCTGTCGGAACTCGCCGGCATGCGCGGCGGCGGATCCGCGGCGCGGCGCGCAGCGGCTTTGCAGGAACTGTTCGCGCGCGCGACGGCGCCGGAACAGCAGTTCCTGCTGCGCCTCATGATCGGAGAGCTGCGGCAGGGCGCGCTGGCCGGCGTCATGGTCGACGCCATTGCCGCGGCCGCCGGACTGCCGATCGCAACGGTGCGCCGGGCGGCGATGTACTCCAAGAGTCTCGGGGCCGTGGCTGCAACGGCACTACAAGAAGGGGCCGAGGCGCTGGCGAAGTTCCAGCTCGAACTGTTCTCGCCGGTATCTCCCATGTTGGCGCAGACGGCTGTCGATGTGGCCGAAGCGTTACAGGAAATACACGGCGCGGCGGCATTTGAGTGGAAGATGGACGGCGCCCGCATTCAAGTGCACAAGCAGGGCGACGAGGTGCGCATCTACACGCGCAGCCTGAATGAGATCACCGCGGCCATCCCGGAAATCGCCGAGCTCGCGCGCACTTTTGCCGAGCACACTCTGGTGCTCGATGGCGAGGCGATCGCCTTCGATGCGTCGGGCCGCCCGCATCCCTTCCAGGTGACGATGCGGCGCTTCGGCCGGAAGCTCAATGTCGAAGCCTCGCGCAGCGCATTGCCGATCGAAGCATTTTTTTTCGATTGTCTGCGTTTCGGCGCTGAGAGTATCGCCACCCGAAGCACGCAGGAGCGCTTCCTCGCTTTGGCCAGCAGCGTTCCCGCGTCGCGCTTGGTTCCGCGACTGGTCACGGATTCGGAACCCGCGGCGCGCGCCTTTTATGAGGCCGCAATCGCCGCCGGCCACGAAGGGGTCATGGCAAAGGCCCTGGACGCGCCTTATGAAGCCGGCAATCGCGGCGCGAGCTGGCTCAAGATCAAGCGAGTTCATACGCTCGATCTGGTGGTGCTCGGGGCCGAGTGGGGCTACGGCCGCCGCACCGGCAAGCTCTCCAACCTGCACTTGGGGGCCCTCGATCCCGCTACGGGTGAATACATCATGCTCGGCAAGACCTTCAAGGGGCTTACTGATGCCATGCTGACCTGGCAAACGCGGGAATTTCTGGCGCGCGAAGTTCGCCGCGATGCCGGAACCGTGTACATCCGTCCGGAGCTGGTGGTGGAAATCGCCTTCAGCGATTTGCAGGCCAGCAGCCGATATCCTGGGGGAGTGGCGCTGCGCCTCGCGCGAGTCAAGCGCTATCGAGACGACAAGTCGGTCGAAGACGCCGATACGATGGAAGCGGTGCGCAAGATTTACGCCGCGCAGTCCGCCCGGACAGGCTAAGCGCCGTCGGCGCGAACACCCTTCGGTAAGACCGGGATAATCGGGGCAATCTTGCGGGGTTTGCGGGCAAAGTCGAATAATTCTTCGACATCACGCATCGCCGCGATGTCTTTCAGTATCGCTCGAGTCGGATACATTAGCAGCAGTTCTTTACTCGCATGCTCCGCCAGCGCTTCGGCAGCGGTGCGCCAAACCAACTGCGACATTTCGTTGCCGGCGAGACACGCGGTTTGGCGCGGCGGCGCGCCGCACAGGAAAAACCGGGTGTCGAAACGCACCCTGCCGGGCGGCGTGATCCAATGGCTAAAAAACGCGAGTTTGTCCACCGCGAGGCGCCAGCCCTCGGCGCGGCAAAGCTCGGCGATGCTGAGCCGGCCGCCGGAAATCTTCAGCCGCGTCTCGCGCAGGCGCGATTCATCCCATGAGGACAGATCCGCGATATCGCCGCGAGCATCGTATGCCAAGAGCAGGCCGCATTCCTCAAACGCCTCGCGGACCGCGGCCACGAAGAATCGCAGACCGTTGGACGGCAATTCCAATTGCTCGCTCGCGAGCTCATCGTCCAATCCGTTGCACAGAGCGTAGACATCGGCGCTTTCATCGCTAAGGTCGAGTGCCCCGCCGGCAAACACGTACGCGTTGGGCATGAAGCGCGCGTGTTCGCCGCGCTTCAGCAACAGTAATTCGGGTTGGTCGCCGCGCGCGCGCACCAGGATGGTGGTTGCCGCGAGCCGCGGCGTGACATCGTGCGGAGCGCTCATCGAGCCATATTAGTGCACCCATGCCATGATTGGCCATGTTTGCGCCCGCGCGGGACCACATTGCACC
>DATNNI010000258.1:0-2033 GCA_035601915.1 Xanthobacteraceae bacterium | reverse complement strand
CAAAAATAAAATCAACGTTGAAAGCAAGGCTAAGACGAGCCTCAGCGTCGAAGATATTGATTTGGGGCAGATGATGCCGCTGCCCGACCTCGAAATCGTTGAAGTCGTGCGCCGGCGTGATCTTGACCGCGCCAGTGCCTTTCTCCGGATCGGCGTAATCGTCGCCGATGATCGGAAGGCGCCGGCCCACAAGCGGCAGGATCGCGGTCCTGCCGATCAGGTGCTTCAACCGCTCGTTCTGCGGATGCACCGCGACCGCGGTATCGCCGAGCATCGTTTCCGGCCGCGTCGTTGCGACGATGATAAATTCGTCGCTGCCTTCGATGGGATATTTGATGTCCCAGAGTGACCCCTTGGTCTCGACTTCCTGCACTTCGAGATCGGAAATCGCAGTCTTAAGCACTGGATCCCAATTGACCAGTCGCTTGTCTTTGTAAATCAGGCCCTCACGATACAAGGTGACGAAAACCTTCATCACCGCGCGCGACAAGCCTTCATCCATGGTGAAGCGCTCGCGCGACCAATCGCAGGACGCGCCGAGCCGTTTGAGCTGCCCAATAATTGCGCCGCCTGACTCCGCTTTCCATTGCCAGACGCGCTTGATGAAGGCCTCGCGGCCCATGGCGCGGCTGCCAGGCTCCTGCCGCTCCATCAATTGCCGCTCGACCACCGCTTGGGTGGCGATGCCGGCGTGATCGGTGCCCGGCTGCCACAAGACGTCCTTGCCGCGCATCCGCTCGAACCGGCAGAGAATGTCCTGCAAGGTATTGTTCAACGCGTGGCCCATATGCAGCGCGCCGGTCACGTTCGGCGGCGGAATGACGACGCAGAACGGCTCCGCCTTGGCGCGCTCGGGCCGCCCGGCGCGGAAAGCTCCGGCTTCCTCCCAGGCCGAATAGATGCGTCCTTCGACCGCAGCGGGCTGATAGGTCTTGTCAATGGTCATTAGCTTGCTTCCGCCGCATGTCAGCAATCAACGCGGTGCGCATTTTGTCAGAAAACAGGTTTCCACCTCGGCGATGCTGCCCTAAGAAACCCGTGCGGCCGATAGTGTCAACGGCCGCGAGTTCCTTGTTGCATATCTCGCGAACTCGGCGGCCTACGGCTAGTTTGTCATTGCGAGGAGCGAAGCGACGAAGCAATCCATTACCGCTAAAGAACTGGATTGCTTCGCTCCGCTCGCAATGACGGTGTCGACGATGCCGCCCGCCGCGCCCAAAAACCCCACGCGCTCCATCGTGCTGCTGGCGGCCGCCGGTTTCGCCAGTCAGGCGCAAATTCGCGTCACCGATTCGCTGCTGCCGCAAATCGCGGTCGACCTTCACACCACCGTCGGCGTCGCGGCTATTGTCGTGACGACTTACGCGATTACGCATGGCCTCATTCAATTCGTCGCCGGACCGGTGGCCGACCGCTTCGGCAAATTTCGCCTGGTCGCCATCGCCAGCGTGCTGGCAGCGGTGTTCGTGGCGCTGTGCGGGCTGAGCGCGTCGCTGCCGCAGCTTGCTTTGGCGCGCTTCGCCACCGGCGCGGTCGCCGGCTGGGTCATTCCGATTTCCATGGCCTATGTCGGCGACGTGACGCCGTACGAGCGGCGGCAAACGGTCCTGGCGCGCTACGCGTCCGGCTAT
The DNA here is from genome assembly GCA_035601915.1 of Xanthobacteraceae bacterium. Classification (GTDB taxonomy): domain Bacteria; phylum Pseudomonadota; class Alphaproteobacteria; order Rhizobiales; family Xanthobacteraceae; genus BOG-931. The sequence continues at coordinate 402 of DATNNI010000258.1, read as the reverse complement.
ATCCTCGGACAATTATTCGGCCAGGCCGCCGGCGGCGTGCTCGGCGATTGGCTTGGCTGGCGCAACGTCTTCTTCGTGCTTGCCGGCATGTTCGCGGTGGCGGCGGCCGGACTCGTGTTCGAGCTCATCACCGATCCGCGAACGCGCGCGCCGACGAACCCCTCCGCGCCGCGCGGCATCGTCGCCGATTACAAGGCGGTGTTGAGCAACCCGTTTGCCCGCATGATTCTCGTGGTCGGCTTCATCGAAGCGGCGCTCGCGTGGGGCGCGTTCGCCTATATCGGCGCCGATCTGCATGCGCGTTTCGGCTTGAGCTTCACGCTGATCGGCATCACCGTCGCCTTCTTCGGCATCGGCGGGCTCATCTATGCCGGGTTGGTGCGGCGGCTGGTCGTTTGGCTC
>DATNNI010000257.1:0-7459 GCA_035601915.1 Xanthobacteraceae bacterium | reverse complement strand
AAGTCCCTTTAGTCAAATGTCCGTAGCGGATCCCCAATAAGGCCGTCCGGGCTGGCACGGCGCTACAGATGCTTTAGAGTAGCGGTGGCCCCTTGGTTTGGGCGGGAGAGGGCGTGACATGAAAGCGTTGCCGATTATCGCGGCTTTGACTGCCGCCGGCCTGACCTCGGCTTCCGCAGAGGAAGTTCTCCTTCTCGCTGGCCAGTATCAATGCGTGCAAAATTGCCGAGGTACGGGATGGGCGTACATCGCGCAGAGTGCGCGGGAGCTCCGTCTCGTCGATGAGGCCGGCCAGCCGTCGCGGGGCTGGATCGATGAGCCGGGGCACCTTTGGGCCAAGGTTTGGAACAAGGGCGCCGTCTATTCGCCGGATGGATTCATCATTTTTGACGACGGTACCGCCTGGCAGCGGATGGTACCGGAGCCGCCACCGCCGCTCCCTCCTGCCCCCCTTCCCTACGTCCGCGGCCGCGGCTGACCGGGCGCAGCGCTTCGCCGAAACGTGCGAAGGCGCAGGCTTCGGCACGTCGGTTGCCAAGAGCCGCTACCTTGCGCTTCAATAGCCTCTCTCGCGATATGCAATGGAGGCGGTAATGTTGCACAGGCGTGAAGTGATACTCAGTCTCGCCGGCCTGGCGCTGGCGCAAGCGACGTTCGGAAGGCTCGGCGCAGCGCTCGCCGCCGATCAAATCAAACCGGGACCGTCGAGCGCATTGATCGTGGTCGACGTGCAGAATTGCTTCTTGCCCGGCGGCAGCCTCGCCGTCAAAGACGGCGACCAGGTCATTCCGGTCATCAACCGCATTGCCAAAGACTTCGAGAATGTGGTGCTGACCCAGGATTGGCACACTGCGCACCACGTTTCGTTCGCCTCGAGCCATGACGGCAAGAAGCCGTTCGAGGTGATCAAGCTCGCATACGGCAACCAAGTGCTGTGGCCGGACCACTGCGTGCAGGGTACCGACGGCGCGCAGATTGCCAAGGGCATCGACATTCCGCACGCCGAGCTGGTCATCCGCAAAGGTTTCCATAACGACGTCGACAGCTACTCGGCGTTTCTCGAGGCCGACAAGGAAACCAAGACCGGGTTGGCGAGCTATCTGAAAGAGCGCCGGATCGACACGATCTTTGTAACCGGGCTGGCGACGGATTTCTGCGTGGCCTGGACGGCGATCGACGGTCGTCACGCGGGACTCAACGTCTATGTGGTCGACGACGCTTGCCGCGGCATTGACATCAACGGCTCGGTGGCCGCCGCGTGGAAGGACATGACCGACGCCGGCGTCAAGAAGATCGAGTCAAGCGACATCGTCTGACTCGAGACCGTCATCGCGAGGAGCGCGACGAAGCAATCCAGATTATTTGGCGTCACTCCTGGATTGCTTCGCTGCCGCTCGCAATGACGCGATGCTGCGTTACCGGTTTTTATCGCGGAAGCGGTCCATCAACGGCTTGTCCTGGCCGCCGTCGATCTCGATCATTGTGCCGTTGACCATTTGCATCAGCGGCGAAGCGAGCATCACCACCAGATTGGCCACCTCGTCGACTTCGGCAATGCGGCCGAGCGGGATCGAGGCCGGCGCAAGCCTGTCGGCCTCCTCGTACGAAATTTTCATATCGCGCGACATCGCTTTCACCAATCCCGCCCAGCGCTCGGTGCGAACCGGGCCTGGATTGACGGCGACAAAGCTGATGCCGCTCTTGCCGTATTGGCCGGCAAGCGAAACCGTCAGGTTCTGCCCGGCAGCATTGGCCGCGCCCGGACATATTTCCCAATAGGACGGTTTGACGCCGTCATTGCCGATCAGATTGACCACGCGTCCGCCGCCTTGTTTGACCATGATCGGCAGCACGTAGCGCAGGCAGCGCACATAACCCATGAACTTGAGCTGCAATCCCTTTTCCCAATCGTCCTCGGTCAAATGCTCGATCACACCGCCGGCCGCCGAGCCCGCGTTGTTGACCAGGATATCCACCCGTCCGAGTTCGGCGTGCGCTTTCTCGACGAAAGCTTTGGCGTCGGCATCCTTGCGAAGGTCGGCGGCGATGGGCACGATTTTGCGGTTGGTCGCCCGGGCGACGTCCTTTGCCGCGGCTTCAAGCACATCCTTGCGCCGCGCGCAGATGGCGACATCGACGCCTTCCTTGGCCAGCGCGATCGCAATGCCTTTGCCGATACCCTCGCTGCCGCCGGTGACCAGCGCGGTCTTGCCATGAAGCATCAGGTCCATGCTTTAACTCTCCCTGTTCGTCCCTCTTAAGGTGGATTGCCCGATCATGCGCTTGAGCCGCTGCGGCGTGATTGGAAGCTCGGTTACTGCATTCGGCAAGCCCAAGGCGTCATCAATCGCCGCTGCCAGCGCCGCGCCTACCGCGTTCGCGCCGCCCTCGCCTGCGCCTTTCAAACCCAGCGGATTGAGTGGACTTGGCGCATCTTCGCATATGAGGACGTCGATTTGCGGTATTTCGCGCGCCGTCGGCATCAGATAGTCGGCGAGCGTCACCGACAGCGGCTCGCCGCGCTCATCGTACAAAAACTCTTCGAGCAGCGTGCCGCCAATGCCTTGCGCGCAGCCGCCGGCGATTTGTCCTTCGATCAGCATCGGATTGACCGCCTTGCCGACATCGTAGGCGACGAGGTAGCGCTCGATGGCGACGGCGCCGGTCGCGCGATCGATCCGGGTCACCGCGATATGGACGCCGTAAGGATAATTCATGTGGCTGCTTTCAAAACAGCCTTCGGCCTTGAGCCCGCCCTCCTCCGGTGAGCGCCCATTTGCCGTCGGCCTGAGCGTCTGCGCCAGAGTGCCGAGGCTGACACAAGGACCCGAAGCGGCGTCGGTGCGCACGACCTCGCCATCCACGACGTCGAGCGTGCCAACTGGCGCTTGCAGGAGCTCAGCCGCGGCCGCCAGCGCTTTTGCGCGCACGGCGGAAGCCGCCAATCGCGTCGCCTCTCCGGTCATCACCGTTACGCGTGACGCGAATGCGCCCATGCCGCGTTCGATCCGGTCGGTTTGGCCGTGGACGACATGCACGTTGCGATAATCCACGCCGAGCGTGTCGGCGCAGATTTGTGCCAGCGCCGTTTCCATGCCCTGCCCGACCGAAGCGGCGCCACTGACCAGTTCTACCGCGCCATCGTCGCCGACTTCGATTTTGACCTCGTCAAATGGGCCCAGCCCACTTTTTTCGACGAACAATGCGACGCCGGCGCCGACGAGTTCGCCGTTGGCGCGGCGGTTCTCGATATTGCGGCGCAGCTTAGGCCATTCGACGGCGGCCAGCGCCTTACCGAGCAGACCGGCATAATCGCCGGAATCGAGGATGATTTCCGTCCCCAGCGTGTCGAGCGCCCGCGCAAAAGGCATCTGCTCTTTGCTGATCAAATTGCGCCGCCGCACCTCAATCCGATCCAGATCAAGCTTTTTCGCAACAGCGTCCATCAGCCGCTCGCGCACAAAGGTGCTTTCGAAACGGCCGGGCGCGCGGTAGGTCCCGCAGGGCGTCTTGTTGGTCAACCTGATATGCGCCGAGGCGCGATAGGCCGGAATGCGATATGGCCCCGGCAGCATCGCGGCGGCGAGATCGGGCACGGTCGCCGCGTGCGTGCGTACATAGCCGCCTTGATCGTAGAAAATTTCGTCTTCGAGGCCGAGGATGACGCCCTCGCGATCGACCGCCGCGCGCACGCGATGCTGCTGCTGGCGTGAGTGATTGGCGGCAATAAGGTGCTCGCGGCGATCTTCGATCCATTTAACCGGGCGCTTAAAGCGCAAGGCCGCCGCGCACACCAATATGTCTTCCGGATAGAGTTCCCCGCGGATGCCAAAGCCGCCGCCGACATGACCCTCGTAAAGCTGCACGGACGCGGGTTTGCGTCCGAGCATGCGGGCGATCTGGTCCCTGTTCCAATGCGGCACCTTGGCGGCGCCATGCAGTTCGAGCACGTCGCGCGTCGCGTCATAGCGGGCAATCGCGCCACGCGTCTCCAGCGGCACGCCGGAATGCCGCCCGATTGAAAGCGTGGCGGCAACAATCGTGTGTGCGGTCGCGAACGCAGCATCGACGTCGCCGTAGCCTTTGCGCAGGATCGCCGGCTCGGTGGAAAGGCCGGGCTCGAACTCTCCGGGATCGTCGCACGCCCCAAGAATTGTCGGCAGTTCGTCGATCTCGACCGCCACAAGCTCGGCGGCGTCCTCGGCCAAATAAGGGTCTTCGGCAAATACTGCCGCCACGGGTTCGCCGACGTAACGCACCTGACCGGTGGAAAAGAGCCGTTGCCGATAGGGCTCGAGGCCGGCGACGCGGCTCAAGCGAAAATCAATGGGAGGAATTTCGGCGACGTCCGCCGCCGTCCACACCGCGTGGACACCGCTTTTCGCGAGCGCGGCACGGGCATCGATCGACTGCAACTTGCCGTGCGCGAAGTTCGAGCGAACGACGCGCATATGTAGTTGCCCAGGAAACGATATGTCGGCGGCAAATCGGCCGCGCCCGGTCAACAGTGTCCGGTCCTCAAGGCGCGGCAGCGAACGGCCGATGTGTTGCGTTTTGGTTTGTGGCCGAGCCATCGGTTCAGCGCCGCCGCAATTCGGCGGCGGCCGCGCGAACGGCTTTCACGATATTCTGGTAGCCGGTGCAGCGGCACAAGTTGGACGAAAGCACATCGACGAGTTCTTCGTCGCCGATTTCCGGATCGCGCTCCAGCACTCCCGTCACCAGCATCAAAAAGCCCGGCGTACAAAAGCCGCATTGCAGCCCGTGATGCTCCATGAAAGCGCGCTGCAGCGGATTTAGTTCGTCACCGTCAGCCAGGCTTTCGACAGTGCGGATGGTTTTGCCCTGCGCCTGCACCGCGAACATCAGACAGGAGCGGACCGGCGCGCCGTCAACGAGCACCGTGCAAGCGCCGCAGACGCCGTGTTCGCATCCGATATGGGTGCCGGTCTGGCCGCAATCCTCGCGAATCGCGTCAACCAGTGTGCGCCGCGGCTCAACGCTGATGGCGTGGGCGCGCCCGTTGACAGTGAGCGTGATGCTGGTCCGCTCGCTCATTGCCGGCATTCCCCAGCGTGGCGAAGCGCCGCGCGGATACGTTGCGGCGTTGCCGGAATTTCGTTGAGCGCAACGCCGAACGGTGCCAGCGCATCGTTGACGCCATTGAGAATAGCGGCCGGGGCTCCGATGGAGCCGCCTTCGCCGAGGCCTTTCGAGCCGGTAACCGTTTCCGGGCTTAACGTCTCAAGATGCAGAATTTCGATTGGCGGTATCTCGCGGCTGGTCGGCGTCAGAAAATCGGCGAGCGTAGCGGTGAGGATGTTGCCGGTCTCGTCGTAAACGATTTCCTCGAGCAGCGCATTGCCGATGCCCTGGGCGACGCCGCCGGTGATCTGACCGTCGACAATCATCGGATTGACGAGCCGGCCGGCGTCTTCGGCGACAATGAATCGCTCGATGCGGACGCGACCGGTTTCCGGATCGACTTCGACAATCGCGCAGTGACAGGCATTCGAGAAAGTCCCGGCGGGGTCGTAGGTGGCCGTTTCGGAAATGCCCGGGTCGATATCGCCCTTGAAGAGGTGAGCCTGGTGGTAGGCGGCGCGGGCCAGACTTTCGATGGCAAGCGCGCGGTCGGTTCCGGCAATGCGGGCGACGCCGTCCTCAATCACAATGTCTTCGGTGGCAGCTTCAAGGAGTCTGCCGGCAATACGCAGCAGTTTCGCGCGCACCTTGCGGGCCGCAAGAAGGCTTGCGCCGCCAGCGATGACCAGCGAGCGGCTGGCGAACGTCCCCCAGCCATAGGGAGTGCGGTCGGTATCGCCGTGAATCACTTTGATTCGTTCCGGTGTGACGCCGATCTCGTCGGCGACAATCTGGGCAAGCGTGGTGCGCAATCCTTGACCGTGCGGACTGGCGCCGATCCGAAGTTCGACGAAACCGGAAGGATCCATCGACAACTCGACGGTTTCCCAACCGGGCGTCACGCCCATACCGCGCGCCGCAAAGGCCGGCGTGCCGTAGCCGGTCCGTTCGGAGAAGGTCGCAAGGCCCAATCCCAGGTAACGGCCCTGCTTTCGCGCATCCTGCTGGCGGCGGCGGAACGCCGGCAGATCGATCGCGGCGACCGCCATGTCCAGCGTCTGCCGGTAGGTTCCCTCGTCGAATTTCAGGCCGGCCGCCGAAGTGTAAGGAAATTTCTCGATCAAGTTGCGGCGGCGAATTTCGGCGGGTTCAATGGCAAATTGCGCCGCCGCCGCATCCATCAACCGCTCCAGCGCCAAGGTGATGGCAGGACGCGAGACGCCGCGATATGGCGCCATCGGGCAAGTGTTGGTGAGCACGCCGCGCGCAAGGCAGGAATAGGCGCGCACATCGTAAGGCCCGGGTAATTCCGCCATCGCCATCAGCGGCTCGACTGCGCAGGTGGTCGGATAGCACGAATAGGCGCCGACATTGGCGGTCACCTCGGCAGAAAGCGCGACCAGTTTTGCCTGCCTGTCAAAACTGCCTTGCAGGCGCAGGGACTGATCGCGACCGTGAAACGCGGCGATTAGATTCTCCCGGCGATCCTCCGTCCAGGCGACCGAGCTTTGTAGCTTTCGCGCGAGCCACACCAAAACGACATATTCGGCCACGAGCGACATTTTCTGCCCGAATCCGCCGCCGACGTCCGGCGCAATGACGCGCAAATCGCTTTCCGCCATTCCGAGCAGGTCGGAAATGGCAGTCCGCATCAGATGCGGCATTTGCGTCGCGCAGGTCAGCGTGATGCGGCCCGAAACAGCGTCGTAGGCCGCGAGTCCGGCACGGCCTTCGAGCGGGCTTGCATTCTGGCGCCGCGAACGGATTTCAACGGCGACCTGCCGGTCGGCAGCTTCTTGCACGGCGGCGAAACCCGGCGTCTCGAATTTTGCCTCAACGGCGATGTTGCGCGGCGCCATCTCGTGGATCGGGCGTGCATCGGGCGCCAGCGCCGCGCGCGCATCGGCAACCACGGTGGTTTCGGCGAGGTCTACAGAGACGAGGTCGACAATATCCTCGGCTTCCGCTTCGCTCGCGGCAACGACCGCGGCGATCGGTTCGCCGACGAAGCGCACCACGTCTTTCGCCAAAATGGGCTGTTCGATCTGCACGTATCCGAATTTGTGCAAGGCGGGCGCGATCGGTCTCACGCCGTTCAGGTCGGACGCGGTAATGACGGTCGCGCCATCCGGAACGGTGATCTTCCCAATGCGTCCCGCGGCTACCGCGCTGCGAACGAAACGCACGCGATGCGCCGCTTTGAAATCGGCGGTGAAGCGGCCACGGCCGCGGAGGAGCGCGGGATCTTCCAGGCGCCGGATCGAACGGCCTACCCACGCCAATCCCGAACCTTTGGTCGGCGCGCTCAAGGGAGCGTCCGATCAAGCGCGCGCTGCGTGACCGCGCGCACCAGATCCAGCCGAAACGCCGCATC
>DATNNI010000256.1:0-4492 GCA_035601915.1 Xanthobacteraceae bacterium | reverse complement strand
CGACATGCTTTTCCTCGAACTCGAGGCCCGCCATTTTGCAGAGCAACCAACCCCGCAATGACCATGAGCCGTAGTTCTTGCTGGCAATTGTCAGTGTGGTCTGGGTCATGCGCCTGCTCGTCTTGAAAGATGACGCAAACTCAAAGGCTTAATAGTAGGCCGGAGGTCGCTGATCGCGACGTTCCGGCCCGCTTGCGCCGCCCAAATCCCGGTGTGCAAACATGTTCACAATTTTGTCGCAGCGCAACAAGAAATGCACTAGCCTTCCCGGCAGTGGGGTCGAGGGACTAGCCGCGCCAGGCGGCCCGCGGCGCCCGTGGACAACGGATGCTCTACCTCGCCTATCAAGCCCAATCCGATTTGATCACGCCGGCTAAAGCGTGGGCGACCCTGGCGCTCGCCGGCGGGCATCAGCCGCTCTTGGCCGAACAGCCGGCGGTGCGCAACCTGACTGCGGCCTATGAGTTGATCGCGCGGGTCGGGCTCACGCACACGCGGCCGCCGTTCGGCATTCGCTCGGTGAATGTCGGCAACCGCGAAGTCGAAGTCCACGAAGAGGCGGCATACCGGACTCCATTCGGCACGCTGCTTCATTTCAAGAAGGATGTCGCGGCGGTGCAGCCGCGGGTGCTGTTGGTGGCGCCGCTGTCCGGCCATTTCGCCACACTGTTGCGCGCTACGGTGCGCACCATGCTGCCCGAGCACGATGTCTTTATGACCGATTGGCATAATGCGCGGGACATTCCGCTGATCGCCGGACGTTTCGGCATCGACGAATATGTCGAGCACCTGATCAAGTTCATGGAGGTGATCGGGCCCGGCGCCCACGTGCTGGCGGTGTGCCAACCTTGCGTCGCCGTCCTCTCGGCGGTCGCCCTGATGGCGCAGAGTGGAAATCCGGCGCAGCCGCACTCAATGACGCTGATGGCCGGGCCGATCGACTGCCGGGTCAATCCGACCAAGGTCAACGAACTCGCCAACAAGCGCGACATCGCCTGGTTCGAACGGTCGCTGACCGCTTCGGTGCCGATGCGTTATGCCGGCGCCTTCCGCCGCGTCTATCCGGGATTCGTGCAGCTCGCCGCCTTCATGAGCATGAACATCGAGCGCCACGTCAAAGCGCACCAGGAGCTGTACGAGAACCTGAAGAACGGCGACCGCGAGAAGGCGGCGACCACCAAAGCGTTCTACGACGAATATTTCGCGGTTCTCGATCTCGCCGCCGAGTTTTATCTCGAAACCGTGCGGCTGATCTTTCAGGAATACGCGTTGCCGCTCGGCAAGCTTCTCTGGCGCGGGCAAAAGATCGAGCCGGGCGCCATCCGCCGCACCATGCTGCTCACGGTCGAGGGCGAGCGCGACGATATTTGCGCGGTCGGCCAGACCGTCGCCGCGCACGACCTGTGCACCGGGCTTCGGCCATACCTCAAGCGCCATCACATGCAGGCCGGTGTCGGCCATTACGGTGTGTTCTCCGGCAAGCGCTGGGAGAACCAGGTCTATCCGCTGGTCAAGAACGTGATCCTGTCGAGCGATTGAAGCGGGCGCGGATGGCGTAGTACCGTCCCCGCCGACGCGCCTAGCGCGTTTTGCGGGAGTTCGCCATGGCCACAAGCGTCAAGCAAATGCTCGAAGCCGCCAATGCCGCGGTGCCGAAAATTTCCCCCGACAAGGCGCGCGAGATAATCGCCAACGGTCACGCGCTCGTCGTCGACGTGCGCGACACCCCGGAGGTGCAGGCGAGCGGCAAGATCGCCGGCGCCGTGCATGTCTCCCGCGGCCTGCTGGAATTCCGTGCCGATCCCGATCTGCCCTCGCACGATCCGAATTTTGCCAAGGACAAAGACGTCATTGTCTATTGCGCCTCCGGTGGGCGCGCCGCGCTCGCCGGCAAGTTGCTCAAGGATTTGGGCTACGAGCGCGTCTACAATCTCGGTGGCTTTAAGGATTGGGCCGATTCAGGCGGCGCGGTCGAGAAGTAGATCGGTAAAAGCTACAAGCCTCGCAGCGGCCCGCTATGCCGTTCTGCTATCGTCGGAGAGGCGTGGTTCACACGCATCCCGGCGGTTGACGCGTGATTAGTGCTGGATCAGCATAGGGCACTTTGTAGCGCATCAATTGCTGTAAATTATCAGAAAAAGGCGACGACGGCTCCGGTGGCTGGCGTACCAGCCGAATTAGGTAGGAGACGACGCGATGGCCACCATCATCACACCCAGTGAAGTGCCGAATTATGTGCCCGGCGCGGTAACGGCGGCGAGCGACAATCTAGGCTGGAATGGAGTTTGGCTGCGCGGCTATCGCTATGGCGCCATGGATGTCGTCGTGCCGCCGGTGAGCGACTTCACCATTGTCTCTTACCTCAGAGGCGCCACGCTCATGGAGCGGCGGTGCGAAGGCGCATGGACGAGAACGTATTGCGCGCCGGGGGATGTCTCGCTCCTGACCAGATCGCAGCGTTCGCATTGGCACTGGACCGAGGAAATCGATGTCAGCCATGTCTATCTGAGTGAAAGCTTGATGTCTGGAATCTGTGCTGAGGTGACAGACCGAAGCATTGCTGATGTCCGTCTGCAGGACGTTGTAAAAACGCGCGATCCGATCGTGACGGCGGCAATGGCTGCCATCGCCGGTGAGGCGCAGCAGCAGGCGTTGGGTAGCGGCTTGTACGTCGAGGCAGCGGCGACGCAGCTCGTTGTGCACCTTTTGCGCAAATACGCGCGTGTCACGTTCCGCGAACGGACCGGCGAAGGCAGGCTGTCGCCGACGCAGGTCCGCCGGCTGACGGACTGTATCGAGACCAGGCTGCACGAACAGCTCAACCTCGAAACTCTGGCCGCAGTGGCGGGAATGGGTGTTTGGACTTTCACCCGTCACTTCCGCGAATCCTTTGGCCGAACCCCGCACGCTTACATTATCGAGCGGCGCATCGATCGGGCCCGACGCCTGCTGGTGGAGGGTAGCTTGCCGATCAAGGAGGTGGCGTCGGCTTGTGGCTTTGCCGATCAGGCGCACATGACCCGCGTATTCCAAGCGCACCTGCACACGACGCCTGCAACGCTGCGCGGCTGACGCGCACCGTTTCTTTCAAGAGATTGCCTTTTTCATTCAAGACACGTGCGCAGCTGAAGTTTCAGAATCCCGGCGTGGATAGATGCAGTATTTGCGGACGTCCGCGGGGCTGCTCGAGCATTTGACGTAAGCCGAGCAAGCTCCCCGTTGCCTTTTCCGTTTCACGATAAGTGCCATCGCATCAGTCAATAGGAGGCCGTTATGAAAGTCCTCGAAGCGCTTGCGGCGGCGATTGCGGCCGAGGGTATCGATCACGTTTTCGCCGTCATGGGCGACGCCAACCAGGACATGATTGTGGAGCTGTGCGAAAAGCACGGGCTCACCTACGTTCACGCCCACCATGAGGGCTCCGCCGTCGCTATGGCGGACGGTTATTCGCGCCTCACCGGCAAGATCGGGCTTTGCACCACCACGCAAGGGCCCGGTTACGCCAACGCCACCCACTCGCTTGTTCACACGCGGCTGCATCGATCGCCCGTATTGATGCTTGGCGGGCATGCTTCGCTGCGCGATCCCTACAACCCGCAAGGCATGCTCGACCAACACGCCATGGCGCTGCTTACGACCGGGGCGACTGTGACGATCGAGCACCCCGACAATGTCGATTACTGCCTCGGCGAAGCTTTCCGCCAACTGAGAGCGAAGAAAGGACCGTTCGTCCTCAACATGCCGCAGGACATCCAGCATGCCGCCCTGTCGGATAAAAATTGGAGGTACCGGCCGATGTACAAAGCGAAGACCTCGCAGCCGCCGCGACCGGACGATCTTGCGGAAGCTGTCAAGATTCTGGCAAGCGCGAAAAAGCCGACCATTCTTTGCGGGCTCGGCGCTGCCCAGGGAAAGGCCGAAGCAGAAGTGCAGAAATTGGCCGAATATCTCGGCGCGCCGGTGACCACCACCCTCTACGCGGCGGGTTTTTGCCGTGACTACCCGCTGCATCTCGGCATCAGCGGCGGCCTCGGCTCCGATCTTGCCGTCGATACGCTCGCCGACAGCGACGCTATGATTGTCGTCGGGGCGAGCTTGAACGAGTGGACGACGCATTTCGGCAAAATCCTCGAGAACGGCAAGAAGATTATCCAGATCGACGACCGCGACGATGCATTCGGCTGGTTTGCGCGGATCACCGTCGGCCTGGAAGCCGACGCGAAGGCGGCGGTCGTGGCGCTGCTCGATAAGCTGAAGGAAGGCGGCAAGCCCGGCCGTCAGCCGGATGCGGAGCTGGTACAGAAAAAGCAGCAGCAAAAGCCGGCGGCAATCACTTACGAAGACGGCAAGTCGGTCGATCCGCGCCGCGCCGCCAGATATTTGGAAGACAAATTGCCGAAACGCGATCGTATTCTCGTGTTCGACGGCGGGCATGCGCTGATGGTCGCGGTGCAAACCCTCACGAGTTCCGGCGCTGACAATTGGTCAACGG
>DATNNI010000255.1:0-8410 GCA_035601915.1 Xanthobacteraceae bacterium | reverse complement strand
TCGCCGGCCCAGCAAATTCTTTGAGGATCGCGTCAAGGACCGGCCGGCATTCATCACTTTTCCCGCCGGATTGCTCATTCAAGGCGCCGTTCCGATCATGCACCAGAACGAATGCGTAGGTGCGATCGGTGTCTCCGGCGTGCAATCGCACGAGGACGAACAGATTGCGCTGGCCGGAGTAAATTCGCTCGGGTAACGCGGCAACGTCCGAAAAAACTGTCCGTCGAGCCGGACTTAGTTCGCGATGCTTCAGGCGTCGAGCTCTCTGTAGTAGCGGTAGATGCCCCACTGACTGAAGGCTACCCGCCGCGGCGAAGCGAGGTAGGCTTTGATACGCGGTCGCGAGGCGACGCGATCGTGGAGCCCGACAAGTCCAGGCACTTTCTTCTCGAAGCGCTTCATGCGCTTTGGAAAGGCGTAGCGGAGTCCCTCGATGATCTGAAAAATCGAGAGATCGACGTAGGTCAAACGCCGGCCAATCAGAAACCGTCCGCCGTTTGTTTGCAGCACGCGCTCGAAATAGCCGAGGAATTTCGGCACGCGATACCGCCAAAAATCCTTGGTGCGGCGCCGGGCCGCGGGTCGCTGCTCCTCGAAATAAAGCCAAGAGGTAATCGGATGATGCGTGTCGTGGATCTCGACCACCAGATCGGTAATGGTGAGCTGCAACTGATGCGTCCACAGCCGCCCCGCCTCGTCGCGCGGCCCAAGATTCAATCGCGGGCCGAGAAAGAACAGGATGTTGGCGGTTTGCGCAACGATAAGTTTGCCGGCCTTGAGGAACGGGGGCGCAAATGGCGGATGAGCGCTGCGTTTATTCTCAATGATTTTCATCATTGCCGGCACGCCGGCTTTGCCCTTGCGGCGCGCGACGTCGACATAGTCCGCGCCGGCCTCCTCGAGCGCAAGGCGCACAAATTCGCCCCGGCCCTGAATGGTGGGATGGTAATACAGCTCGTAACGCATCTAATGCACCCGGCGGAAAGATCGGCCTTGGCTCGGCGACATTAAGCGTGCTGCGAGTTAGGTTCGCGTAGCGACCCAGTTACCGGCGCAACGGCCGCCCGGGCCCTGACCGTGCCAAACGCCGCCACCGCGCGTTACCGACATGTGGCCGGTTGCCACGGCATAATGGGGCCCGCTCGAAACCCGTGCCCAAGCTGAACCGCCGGGTCTGACGCGGCCGGTGAAGTCGATGCCGAACGCTCCACTATAATAGATGATCCCGTTGGTGATCTGGCCGCTGAAACGGTATGCGGCGTCGCACGGACCGCTCTTGGTATAAATCGCGACGCTCCAGGCGCCGTCATATTTGGTGGCCGCACGAACGTAGGTGGCCTGCGTCAGCGCAGACGCGGCAACGGTTGCCGCGAGCACAATCGCTCCAACATTCGGCATGAACATCTCCCCCTGAAGTGTGACGGCGCTGCAAGCGCCTCAAAATCGCCGGACCCGCCTGGCATCGGATCCCCCTGGAAAACGCCGGTCACTGTTCCATGACAGACGCTAGCCTGTCCAGGGCCGCCGGAAACTGCCGCTGCCGGGGTGGCGCAGAGCGCTATGCGCCAGTCGTGTACTGCTGATCCGTCACTTTCTCCAGCCATTCGACAAATTTGCTGTCGAGTATTTCCGCGATGGCGACGTGCACCATGGTGTTCGTCGGCGTAGCGCCGTGCCAATGTTTTTCGCCGGGCGGAATCCAAACCACGTCGCCGGCGCTGACTTCCTGCAAGAGCCCTCCCCAACTCTGAACGCGGCCCGTTCCGGAAAGGATGTACAAAGTCTGCCCCAATGGATGCGTATGCCAATTCGTACGCGCGCCCGGCTCGAAGCGCACGACGGAGGAGCGCACGTGCGCGGGCTCGGGCGTGTCGAGAATCGGGTCCTGCCAGACGGTGCCGGTAAACCAATCAGCCGGCGCGCGGCGCGACGGCCGCGAGCCGCTAGGATGTATTTCCATCGGGGATAAGCCTCCGCTGCGAGCCGCCGCGCGTCATGCGTACGGCGATTAAAGTAACATAATGGAAATTCTGCCGGCGGATACTCCCGAATTTCGGCCACATGCCGCAGACAATAATGCGGCTGGTTTGCGCCGCCTGCACTGGGGTATTACCAATGATCAGAAGCGATGGGAGCCGCGATCTATGCCGACCATAAGACGCATTGCGAACGGCAACTCAGCACGATTTTTGATGCTCGGGCTTGTGGCTCTTGCGCTGGCGGGCTGCTCGAAATGCGACATGCCAGTGTGGCGGCACGAGAGCGCCGCCCCGCAATCGTGCCACGATGAGGCGCCGCCGCAATAACGCCGCTGCAATAATAATGTCCGCGTGCCGCGTAGGCTTGGCGGATCATCGCGTGCAAACCCGCCGCGGCGCGGGCGATCAACCGCTGAGCGTTTCCTTCACCGCGGCGACGAGCTGTTTCAGCGTAAATGGTTTCGGCAGAAAACCGTATTTCCCCGATTCCGGCAAATGTTTCTGGAATGCGTCCTCGGCGTAGCCGGACACGAAAATGATCTTCAAGTTTGGATTGCGGATGCGCAATTCGCGCGCCAGCGTTGGGCCGTCCATTTCCGGCATGACCACGTCGGAGACGACGATATCGACCGGCCGGTCCGATTTCTCCAACACCTCAATCGCCTCGATACCATTGCCCGCCTCGAGCACGGTGAAGCCGCGCGACGCAAGCCCACGGGCGTTAAGCGCGCGCAGTCCTTCCTCATCCTCAACCAGGAGGACCGTGCCCTCGCCGGTAAGGTCGGTCCCGGCCGCGCGCTTGACCTGATCGGCGGCGGCAAGCGCGCCGGCAATCGCCGGCGCTTCAATCTCGGAGGATGCCGCCTCGCCGGCGGCGGCAACATGACGGGGCAGGAAAATGCGGAACGTCGCGCCCTCGCCCACCGCTGAATCGACATACACGAAGCCGCCGGTCTGCTTGATGATGCCGTAAACGGTGGAAAGGCCGAGACCGGTGCCTTTGCCGACTTCCTTGGTCGAGAAGAACGGGTCGAAAATCTTGTCGATGATTGCCTTGGGAATGCCGGTCCCGTTATCGGTCACTTCGACCAGCACGTAATCCGCCGCCGGCATCCCTTTGGCGTGGTAGCGCTCGCACTCACTCGCGTTGACATTGAGCGTGCGAACAGACAGACGGCCCCCGTCAGGCATGGCGTCGCGGGCATTGACCGTAAGATTCACAATTACTTGCTCGAATTGCGAGATGTCGGCTTTGACCGGCCAGAGATCGCGGCCGTGCACCACTTCGAGCGCGACCTTCTCGCCAATTAACCGGCGCAACAGCATGGTCAGATCGCTCAACACCTCGCCGACATCGAGGATCTGCGGGCGCAGCGTCTGCTTGCGCGAGAACGCCAGCAGCTGCCGCACGAGGCTGGCGGCGCGGTTGGCGTTCTGCTTGATCTGCATGATATCGCCGAACGACGGATCGGTCGGCTTGTGCGCGTTGAGCAAAAAGTCGGTCGCCATCATAATGGCGGAGAGCACATTGTTGAAATCGTGAGCGATGCCGCCGGCCAGCTGGCCGACCTGGTCCATCTTCTGTTGCTGATTAAGCTTGGTCTCAAGTTCGCGCTGCGCGGTCGTCTCAAGGACGTAGACGATCGCCGTCTCCTGGTCGCGCTCATCCTTCTCAACCGCGGTCACGTAAAAGCGGCCGAAGCGCTCGCCGTCGCCGTCGAGCGCTGCGTCAACCGGCGCAATGTCTCCCTTGCCGGCCGCAGCTTGGGCGAAGGCTGCCTCAAGCGCTGCGCGGTCACGCTCCGCCACGACTGCGCCGATTGAACGCGCCCCACCTTCCCTGCCCGGCGTATTCTGAAAGAGCCGCGCAAACAGCGGATTGGTGCGTACGATGCCGCCCGCCTTGTCCACCGTGGCGATCGCCATCGGGGTGTGGTGGAAGAAGCGCATAAAACGGATTTCCGCCGCGCGCTGCAAATCGCCGCCATCGCTGCCGCGGCGGTTGAGTACCAGCGTTCGCGACGCGCCGGGCGTCGCATCGGCGCCGAAGGCCACCTTGTGAAAAAGGCGCACCGGCAGCGTGCGTCCGCCGCGTATCTTCAGATCGAGATCGAGGACTTCGGTTTTTATGTCACCCGCGCTCGCGCGCAGCGTCGTCAGGAGTGCGGCGCCGTCGCCGGCAATCACGTCCGCCAGTTTTAGTCCGCCAGAACCCACCTGAGCGAGATCTTGATCGAGCCAGTTGGCAAGCGTGGCGTTGAGATAGACCACGTCGCCCTGCCCATCCACGGAGAAAAATCCGGCAGGCGCGTGATCCAGATAATCGATGGCATGCTGCAATTCCTGAAAGACGTTTTCCTGGCGTTCGCGCTCGCGGGTGATATCGGTGATCGACCAGACCGTGAGGTGCCGCGCGTGCAGGCCTTCGGCAAACGGACGCACGCGCAGCCGCAGCCAGCGGGTCGGCCGGCCCGGCAACCCGGCGACACGCACTTCCTCCTGCAATCGCTTGCCTTCGCGAGCGGCTTTAAGGAGCCGGTAGACCGCCTCGGAGGCATCTGCATCGCCGATGAAGACGCGCTCCACGGGCCGCAATTCGCCGCCATCGGCGGCGTCGATCAGATCCAGATAGGCGGCATTAGCATAAACGACGCGCCCGTCCCGCTCGGTGACGAGAATGCCGTCAACGGCGTCGTCGACCAGCGATTTAATCAGCGGGTCGGCGCTCTCCGCCGGTCCCAGGCGGAGAATGCCGGCACCGAACGCGAACAGAGAAAACACCCCGATCATGGCGAACAACGCCAAAGCGCCGAGGATATAGGGGTCGGCGTTCGGCTCGCCGAGCAACACAAAGGCGGCGGCGGCGGCTGCAAGAACGGCCGCGCCGATCAGCACGAGTAAAATGCTACCGGAGCGCCTCGCCGCGCCGTCGCGGTGGACGGCCTTGCGCGGGGGTAAGGAAGTTTCGTCGGCGATGCTGTGGCTAGTCATGCTCAGCTGCTACCACCCCAGTTCCAGCGGCAGCACCGAGAGCAAAAAGCCGGCGCTGCGGAACCCCCGACATATTCGATTCGCTTTGGTGCCGCGCGAGGCACGTGCGCAAGGAGGACCGGCCCGCATTTGGGGCCAAGGACGTTAAAATCGGAATACAGAGCCCCGGACTTGCCGATCGCCGTCCGGGCGCGTTCGTACTGATCAAATGCCTCAGCACCTGCGATTCGTTAACCTGGTCGGGGCCGCATTTTGCCATCAAAGTGCCGTTTACCATAGAAATGCTCGCCTTCCTGAGGTCATATTCGACATCGCCCATTGGCTTTAATTCTTTATTAGTATTGGCTAGATTCTCGGCAGCCAACGTTCGCCGCAGGGTCCAAACAAGTCGGGCCGTGGCGACGACAGGGGGAGTAGGCTGAATGTTCGATTTATTCGGGGCGGAAATGCCGCTCGCCGTACGTTTCTTTTTGGCCTTCCTGATCGTGCTCGGGTTGATCGGGGTGACGGCCTGGGCGGTCCGCAGACTGGGCAGTGGCAGATTAGGCACCAATGGAGTGCGCGGCCGCCAACCGCGCATCGCGGTCATTGATCACGCCAGTGTCGATGGGCGGCGTCGATTGATCCTTGTCCGCCGCGACAATGTCGAGCACCTCTTGATGGTCGGCGGGCCCTCCGACGTCGTCGTTGAAGCCAATATTGTTCGCGCGACTTCCGCCGCGGCCGGCGCGCGCGGACCCGCCATCGCGGAAACGGCGCCGCGCGCGATCCCGTTGCCTGAAATTCCGTCAAATGGTTCGTGGCCGCTGCAGCCGGAATCGACGGGGCCTTCGACCAGCTCTTCTCCGCCGAGGCGGGTGTCGCGGATCGAGAGCGCCGCGGATGAGGCTAATAGTTTACCCCCGCCCATCGAACCGCCTTCCCGTTCGCGAGAGCCGCTCGCAACGCTTGCCGACGATCTCGCAGCCAACCCTTTGGCGCCGACCGGACCCAATACCCCGATCAATCCGGCTCCGCCGCGAGGTCGCTCGACCCCGCCGGGGCGCCCCTTGCCCGTGGAGTCACAACGCCCTGATCCGCGGTCCGCGACGCAGCCGACAAGCCCGGAGGCCATCGCTGCCGCTGATAAAACTCTCGCCGAAATGGCGCAGCGGCTCGAGGCGGCGCTGCGCAAGCCGAAAGCCGTGGAGGCCACACCGTCCGCCGCAACGCCCGGGCCGGACGCGTCGACACCTGCACCCGCCCAGCCCACACCAATGCGGCCGTTGCGGCCGGTCGAAACAAAAACCGGGCGGCCTGATAACAAAGGCAGCGAGGGCAAGGCGATCTACGAAACGCTTGAGCAAGAAATGGCAAATCTGCTCGGGCGGCAGCCCAGCAAAGGCTGACGCCGGCGCCGCGAGTTCCCTTATGGAACTCTCCCAAGGGGTCTGCGTTTGTAGCAGACATTAGCTGAGGAGGTCCGTCATGGGGTTTGGACGCGGGATATTGCTTTGGCTCTTCGGCGTGCCTTTGCCAATCATTCTTTTACTGGCAATCTTTTGGCATCACTGACGCCAAGGACATCAAATAACGCTTTGGTTTGCAGTCGTGCCCGCACCGTTTGCGGGCATCGGCTTTCTAAGCCGGTACCAGAGCAATGCCCGGAAAGTCCTGACAGCGTCTGCCGCGAGTGTCCGGTCGGGAACTAAAACTTCGTTGCCGACGTTTTTGTGAAACCCACCCTCAATCGAAAGGATCATGATCATGTCCGGCGCCCAACGATATTCCCGCACCATATCCGCGGAGGTTGGCGAAATCGAACGCCGGTTGCGTGCGCTCGAGCGAAATCTCGAACGGGCCGGCGGCGCGGCATCCGCCACCGTCAAGGCGAGCGCTGAATCGTTGGGGGACACAGTCGCTTCCACCCTATTCGGCTGGGCGGATCGCTTTCGCCAAAGCGCGAATGTGCTTGGCGATCAATCGACCGCCTTTGGAAAAGATGCCGCCAAATTCGGGCGTAACACGCTGAACGAAGTCTCGGCCAGGACCGAGCGGTACCCCTTCATCGCGCTTGGGGTCGCTGTCGCCGTGGGCGTGCTGATTGGCTTTGCCAGCCGCAGCCGGGATTAAATCCCCGCCCGCCTAACGCATCAGAGCGCCGCCATCGACGCTGATAGTTTGGCCGGTGACGAAATTGCTGTCGTCGGAACAAAGATAAACCAGCGTCGAAAGCAAGTCGGCGGGCGTTTGCTCGCGCTGGATCGCACGCGCCGCGACGCCGGCGGCTGCGGCCTTGCCGGTCCAATCCGGATGAGTTTTGATCGCTTCGCTCATGGTCAGGCCGGGCGCAATCGCGTTGACACAGATATTGTATGGGCCGAGTTCTCGGGCGAGTGAACGTGTCATCGAGACCACGGCGCCCTTTGAGGTCACATAGTGGAGCAAATACCCGGTCCCTTTGAACGCCGTGCCCGAGGCGATGTTGATGATGCGTCCGTTTTTCTTCCCCATCATCAACGGCGCGACGGCCTTGGCGCATTGGAAGGTGCCGCGGACGTTTACCGCCATGACCCGATCCCATTCGTCTTCGGTTATGTCCTGAAACGGCTTTGTGCGGAGGTCCGCGAACAGGCCCGCATTGTTGACCAGGATATCGACCGTGCCGAACTCGCGGACTGTTTCGTTGATCAGGCCATCGATTGAGGCTTTTGAGGTGACGTCAGTGCGCACGTAGATGGCCCGCTGTTGCTTTTCGTTGATGCGCTCGGCAACCGGCGTACCGTCGAGCAGGTCGGCGACGACAACTTTGGCGCCGACGTCAGCCAAACCTTCGCAGAACGCGGCCCCGATCCCTCGGCCGCCGCCGGTGACGATTGCCACCTTGTCCTTAAGCCGCATACCCACCGCTTAACCTCCCCGTTTCGTTCGTGCCGCCCCAGCCGCTTCGAGCGCCAGTGCGGGCGGCGCCGGAAACCCGCGTAGCGAACTACGAAGCCGGGACTTGAACAAGGAGATTCCGCAGAGAACGCGTGCGCGCGACTGCAAAGACCGGCAAGCGAAGCCGCGCGGGGATTAGAGCGGCCTGTGCATTCGCCCCAGCAGCCAACCGATACCCAGAGCAATGGCCGCCGCCGTATAGGGCTGGGTCTCGATGGTGTGGCGGATCGCTTTTTCGAATGAATTCGCCGTCCGGCGCGCCGCAGTGCCGGCGCTGTCCATGACGTCAGAGGCGCTGTCTCGCGCCTGGCCATACACATCTTGCGCAGCATCGGTCACGGCGTCGGCGACCCCGCTTGCGTTCTTTTTGGCGTCGTCGAGAGCTCGGTTGAAATCAGTAGCTTTTGTTGAGGTTTGGGCCATGGCATTTCCCCTAGATGTGAAGGCGGCTGGAACATTAAACGCGCGAGTTCCCGTTGAGTTCAACGATCGGGAACTTTTTTGTCATCGGCTTCGCGAAG
>DATNNI010000254.1:0-7208 GCA_035601915.1 Xanthobacteraceae bacterium | reverse complement strand
GATTCGTCCTCTGAGACTGAATTCGGATTCTTCGGCCATCAGGAGCACGCTCCCGCAGCGGGGACAATTAGGCCGGCCGAATTTCAGAGTCGCAGTCGCGTCGGCGTTGCAGGCGAACTGGATGCTCATCGTCGGACTCCTCGACGGCTCCCTCACCCCGCCCCCAATCACCGTACGGTATTAGGTTGCCGAGAGTCTATGGCGACGCTGCGACGTGTTTGTGAAACTCTCGTGTTCGTTGCAGCGCAGCAAGACCGATAAAATCTAATTAAATCGCGTTCGCCGAACTCGATCGTGGGCGTGCGCCGCGGTCAGCCCGAATGTCATTCGGCGGCTTGCGCCCGCGCGTGCTGTTGGAACTTTGGCATGACTTCTTCGGCGAGCAGCTGCATCGCCTGACGCTCCCACGCCTCATTCGGGCCCGCCCAATCGACGCCGGTCATCAGCAAGGTGCCGAACGGACCAACTTCCTCGCGGAAGGCAACGAGCTTATCGAGCAGCGTTTTGGGCGACCCATAAAGGCTGCAGCCTTCCGTGATGGCTTCGACTGTGGCTTCGTCGTCCGACATTTCGGGCCGCGGTTTCAGGAGATGCAAAAGCCCGACGCCGCTCAATGCTGCACGGATATAGGTCCAGAAATAGCGGTGTGAGGACTTTTCCCCGTAAACGCGGTCGTATGCTTCAGACTCGGTCGGCGCCACCATTACATTGCGGGCCACTCGCCAATCCGCGCCCGAGACGCCCTTGCCGATTTCGGCGCGCGCCTTGCTGTAGATCGACCAATGCGAAGCCACCGCATAGGTCGGAATGATGTTGGCAGAAATAATGCCCCAATCCTGTAGCGCCGCCGTGCGCGCCGACGCCGAATTCGGACTGGCAAGCGACAGCGAAATCGGCGGACCGCCTTTCTGGTACGTTTTCGGCATGTAGCCGATGCCAAGATCGGCAATCACATTATTGGTCAGCCGCACATTCCAGAATTCCCCGGCGATGTCATAGGGTGGATCCTGCGACCAAATCTGCCGCATGATGCGCACCGCTTCGACGACCTTGCGGTTGCGCACGGTGACATCGGTGTGGCGAAACAGTTCGAAATCGGAAAGAAGTCCGCCAGGTCCCACCCCCAACAGGAAGCGTCCGCGGCTCATGTGATCGAATTGCGCAACTTCGGCAGCGACGATGACCGGGTCGTGATTAGGCAGGTTGATGACGCCGGTGCCGAAGCGCAGGTTTTTGGTCCGCGAGATGAGATCGGCGAAGAACATCAGCGGCGAGGGGATAGGCTCGCTGGTCGCGGAAAAATGCTCGCCCATCCACAATTCCTCGAATCCGAGGCGGTCGGCAAGCAGCGACTTTTCGGCGTCTTCGGCAAGCGTCTCGGTGAACGAGCGCGATGGCGGATGCACCGGCATCATAAACAATCCAAGGCGCATGTTTCCCCCGTTGACTTAAAGCGGCCAGATCGCCGCGATGTTTCGAGGATCATGACATCTTAGGACGACGGCAATCAAGCGCGTCGCAACCGTCCGCATGGACGCTTGATTCCCCCGTTGGCCTGACGCAATGTCAAATCAAACGGAGGAAACCCTATGAGTGTTGCGGAACTGCGCTCCGCCCAAGCGCCACAGCGGGACGTGCCGAGCGCCGATGAATTGATTGGGCGCGCCAAAAAACTCGCGCCGAAATTGCGCGAGCGCGCCGTCAAAGCCGAGCGTGATCGGGAAGTCCCGCAGCAATCGGTCGACGAGTATATCGAGGCCGGGCTCATCCATACCCTGCAACCCAAGCGCTGGGGCGGTTACGAGCACGATCACGAAGTGGCTTTCGACATCGCGGTCGAACTCGGCAGATCGACCTGCACGTCGTCGGCCTGGGTGTTGAACTATCTGGCCGATCACGCCGCCATTCTGGCGCACTTCCCCGAGGAGGCGCAGCACGACGTCTGGAGCGAGAACAAAGCCGCCTGCATCGCCACTTCGGCGGCCCCGACCGGCAAGGTCACCGTGGCGCCGGGCGGATACCGGCTCGACGGCCGTTGGTCTTGGTGCAGCGGATTGCGGCACTCGCAATGGATCATGATCGGCGGCCTTATCTTCCGCGAGGGCGAGGACCATCCCGATATGCGGCTTTTTCTGGTGCCCGTGTCGGAGGTGAAACAGGACGACACGTGGTACTGCGCAGGCTTGCGCGCGACCGGTTCGATCACGTCCGTGCTGGATAATGTCTTCGTGCCGGAGCATCGGACTGTCTCGTTCTCGACGCTGCGCGATGCCCAGTCTCCCGGCTCGAAGATCAATACCAATCCGATCTACCGCACGCCGTTTATCGCCGTGCATTCCTACGCGCTGCTCGCTCCCGCGCTGGGCTCGGCGCGCGGCGCTTATGCCGACTTCGTTGCCTGGACGCAGCAGCGCTACCTGACCTACACGCAACTCAACATCGCTCAGCATGTACCGGTACAGCTCAAAGTAGCCGAGATCGGCGCGCATATCGACGCCGCCGAGCTGCTGGCGCGCCGTGCGCTCGCTACGGCACGCGCCGACTATACCGGCATGACGTTGCAGACCCGCACCTTGTTGCGGCGCGACTTCACCTACGCCATGCGCATGCTGCGCGACGCCATGGACGAGCTGGTCAAAATCAGCGGTTCGAGCGGCTTGATGGACAACAATTCGGTGCAGCGGAGCTGGCGCGACGTGCACGCCATCTCCTCGCACGTGGTCATGAACTGGGACGTGCCGGCGGAGAATTTCGGCCGCATGGAGTTAGGCCTGCCGCTCAATCCGGCCTATCCGATGTTCTGATGCAGGCTGCGCGTGCCTGTTTGCCGGCCGCTTGTCGCGTTGTCAGCTCGCCGGCGCAGTATCCAATCGGACAAAAAAAGTCCCGCGCGCCGATGATCGGCGGCGGGACCTGAACCCAGAAACTCTGAGCACGTTCGTGCTCAGAGCGGCCGGTTTTCCTGGCGCGGGAAGTTAAACAGCGCGCAGATTGTCAGCCGAGGATTTGCCGGTTCGACGATCGGCAACGACTTCAAAAGACACTTTCTGGCCCTCGGTCAGGGTGCTCAATCCGGCGCGTTCCACCGCGCTGATATGAACGAAAACGTCCTTGTCACCGTTCTCCGGCTGAATAAAGCCAAAGCCTTTTTGGTTGTTGAACCACTTCACGGTACCTGTCGTCATAAAGTTTCCTTTCTTTGACGTTGTGCACATTGGGGCGGCGGGCTAGCTGTCGCGGCCGTCGTCCCGACTTTGTCGATTTTGGTGAAGTTCTGAACGTGCGCACCCGTCATAAACGACGCGAAGCGGCCCAGTTGTTCGGCCAAGTATCGATTCCGACAATTTAGGGGTGTAATAAGGCGACCGCAAGAGAGGACCACCTATCCGGGGGCCTTCCTTAAGCCGCCTGCTGCGCCTTTAACCGTGCGTTAATGACGGCACCGTCGAGGCCGTTACGCTGGCCGATTATGCCCGACGGTCTTCAGATATTGGAGGGTCTCGTCGAGCGAGACGACGTCGGCATATTTGGCGTTGAGGTCGAACAGACTCTGCTCATGCGCCGCCACCGAACGGTCGCCGACCGCCTCGCGCACCACCATGGGACGGAAGCCGTTCTGCACCGCATCGACGGCAGTGGCTCGGACGCAGCCGGATGTCGTACAACCGGTGAGGATCAGCGTGTCGATCCGCCGGCTGTTGAGCCGTGGCACGAGGTCGGTGCCGAAAAAGCAAGACGCGTATTTCTTGACCAAAAGAATATCGGACGGCCGCATGTCGAGCCGGTTATCAACTTTGACCGCTTCGGAACCGGCGGTCAGCGTTTGTGCGCCTTTTTGCTTAAGCGCCCAAATGCCAGCATCTTTTACGTCGGCCTCGTCGTACGTCACGGTCGAAAAAATCACCGGGATGTTGCGCTCGTGGGCGACTGCAACTAGCGGCTTCTGTGCTTCGAGCTGGTCGTCGAGTTTCGCCCCGAGCGGCATGGACGGATCGGTGAAGCCCTTGACCATATCGATGACCATCAGCGCCGGCCGCTCGCCGAAGCCTATTTTGATGCCGAAGCCGCGCTGGCGAAAAAACTCCTCGTCGTCTTTACCGCTGGTCACGATCGTCACTCCCATCTAACTGGCGTGCCGGAGATGCATGCTTGCCGCGCTTACGAACGCTTCACGCCGAACCCCTTTATATGCGAACAATCGGACCACGAAAATGGGAGGACGTGCATGGCTAAGCGGCATGAGGGCAAGACGGCGGTCGTTTCTGGCGCTGCATCGGGGATCGGGCAGGCTTCGGCCGTGCGGCTGGCAGAGGAGGGGGCGCAGATTATTATCGCCGACCGCGCCAAGGCGGATCAGACGCTGAAAATAATTTCCGACGCCGGCGGTAAGGCGCAGGCGGTGGAATGCGACGTCAGCAGCCCGTCGAGTGTCGCGACACTGAAAGCGCAGGTCGAGAAGAATGGCGGGCGCTGCGACATCCTCGTCAACAATGCCGGCATCTACCCGATGCAGACCTTCGACGAGATCACCTTTGAAGATTGGCGCCGCGTCATGTCGATCAATCTCGATTCCATGTTCTTGATGACGAAAGCCTTGACCGGCGGTATGCGCCAGCGCGGGTGGGGCCGCGTCATCAATATTGCTTCGGACACCGTCAGCCTCCTCGTGCCGAACCTCGTCCACTACATTGCCAGCAAGGGTGGCGTCATCGGCTTTACCCGTTCACTCGCGACCGAGCTCAGCGAGCATGGCCTGACCATCAATGCCATCGCGCCTGGATTGACGCGCACGCCCGGCACGCTTGGCCAGACGATGCCGGGCGACATGACCCCGGACAAGCTGTTCGACATCATGGCCCACTCCCAATCGATCAAACGGAGCGAAGTGGCGACCGATCTGGTCGGCGCGGTATCGTTTCTGGCGAGCGACGACGCCGCGTTCATCACCGGACAGACGCTCTACGTCAACGGGGGGCTTACTCGCACGACATAGCCTATGTCGCGAACGGTGCCGCCACGCTAATGTGTCGCAAAACTCGATAAGGCCGGCGGATTAAAGAACTCGACCGGCGGCGGATGGGGAGGGGCGATGTCTGCAACCGATGCGGTAGCGCAGCCGCGCACGTGGGTCGGCGTCATCGTGGCGTTGGCCGCGGCCGCCTGTTTCGCCCTTGCCAACACTGCTGCGAGCGTCGCCGAGGGCGGCGGCAGCTCCCCGCTCGCCATATCCGCGATCAGATTCCTCGTCCCGGCGGTTGCTCTCGTTATCTGGTTGGGCGTGAGCGGCGTTTCGCTGGCGATGCCGCGGCGGGCCCTGGCGATCTCGGTCGTGCTCGGTTTTGCAAGCGCACTCTACACCTGGGCCCTGCTTAGATCGTTCGGCCTCATCCCGTTCGCGCTGGCGGTACTGATTTTCTATCTGTTTCCGCTCATGGCGGCCGTCATTACCGTCGTGCTGGGCTTCGAGAAATTTTCTTGGCGTACGGGCGCGGCGATCATTGTTGCCCTTGTCGGCCTGGCGCTGGCGCTTAGAGTGCGGGGCGGCGGCCTCGAGCCCGCCGGTCTCGTTCTGGCACTTTTGTCCGCGTTGGGGCTGGCGATTGTGGTCGTGGTGTCGAGCCGAGTATTCGGCAGCGGTGATGCCCGGCCGACGACCATGTACATGGCGGCGTCCGCTTCCGCTCTAATGTTTGTTATTTGCGCCGTAAGCGGAGACTTCGCGCTGCCGCAGACCGGCGCGGCATGGCTTGGCTTTATCGCGTCTTCGGCGATCTATGCATTCGCCATGATCGCGTTCTACATCGCCGTATCGATGATCGGGCCGGTACTGAGCTCGATCTTGTCTTACGCGGACGCGGTCATATCGGCCTGTTTGGGCGTGATCGTTCTCGATCAAGCGCTGACGCCGGTTCAGATTGCCGGAATAGCGCTGGTGATTGTCGCGCTGGTCGGCGCAACGATCCAGAGATAGGCCTCGTCGCGATGCAAACGAAATTGCACAACGCTCGGGGCCACGGGCCGCATTGGTGCGGCGAGTGCTGGAAAATTGCGCTTTGCGGCAGTTCAACTATCATCGCGTCGCATGATGCAAAAGGCGCGCGCGGGAACGAGAAATGACCGCTGGTTCTATTGAAGGCGAACAGCCGCGAGTCCGGCAGCGAGATCACGCGCCACCGCCGCCGGTCGAGCGCGAATGACGGGCGGGGTCTCAGTGCGTGTCGCGGAGCGGGGTGGCGCGCCGGGCGCGGCGCCGGTCGAAATCGGGCCGGCGCCTGCTGAGCGACCCGCCGCGTCGATCGTTGGCGTCCGCCACATCTGGAAGAGCTTCGGTCCGATCGCCGCGCTCAAGGACGTGTCGCTCGACATTGGGCCGGGCGAAATCCGGGGCATCTGTGGGGAGAACGGCGCCGGCAAGAGTACACTCGTCAAGATTTTGACCGGCGTGTACCGGCCGGACCAGGGTAGCGTGCTGATCGATGGAGCGCCTGCGAGCCTTGCCACGCCGAGGCACGCGCAGGAGCGCGGCCTCGCCATCGTCGCGCAAGAACTCAGCCTGTGTCCGGATCTATCGGTGGAAGACAATATCTGGCTCGGCTCGCTGCGCGTTCCGTTTCTGCACAAGCGGCCGCACTTGCGCAGGCGCGCCGCGGAAACGCTGGCGCTCCTTGGCGCTTCCCACATTAAGCTCGATGCGCCGGTTGCGGCGCTTGCCATGGGCGAGCGTCAGCTCGTGGAAATCGCGCGACTAATGACGCGGGACGCCCGCGTTCTTATCCTCGACGAACCGACCGCGACGCTGACCGACGTGGAGATCGAACGGATTTTCGGCGCGCTTGTTGCCGTCAAACGCGAAGGGCGCTCCGTGCTCTACATCACGCACCGGTTGGCCGAAGTCTACGAGATTTGCGACCAAGTCACGGTATTGCGCAACGGCGAATTGGTCGCGACGTCGCCGCTGAGCAAACTTTCGCGCGCGGCGCTCATCGAGCAGATGCTGGGCCGCCCAAGCGGCGAGATGTACCCCGAGGAATCGCGCGCGAGCGGCGCGCCGGCGCTTGTGGTCGAAGGCTTGTCATTGCCGGGCAGCGTCGACAATTTCGCGATGAAGGTTTGCCGCGGCGAAATCTTGTGCATCGCGGGACAAATCGGCTCGGGTTCAGCCGAAATCATTGCCGCGCTCGCGGGCCTTGTGCATGACGCCAGCGGCC